>DAOWGL010000090.1 GCA_030637455.1 Candidatus Nitrosopumilus sp.
AATGCAAAAGTTTCTAATTGTTTTGTTGGTTTTATCATTCATTTCTATCCCATTTGCAGCAGCTCATCCATTTACAGAAGAAACTATCCCAAGCTTAGTATCTAATGCACCTGCTGGGACTACTGAAGTAATTGTATTTTTTTCAGAACCAGTTGACATTAACTTTAGTGAACTCAAAGTGCTTGACAATAATGGAAATCAAATAGATAACAAAGATACGAATTACTATGAAGGGGAATTATCTCTTATTGTTACAACTCCTCCTTTAGAAGATGGAGTGTATACTGCAACAACCAAAGTCCTCTCCAAAGTGGATGGACATCTTGTTCCAGGAGCATTCTTGTTTGCAGTAGGAGATGTCATAATTGATCCTTCTATGCTAGGAGTAGAAAGACCATCAGAACTTATATTTTTGCCTGAAGCAGGTGCAAGGTTTCCAGGAATTGTAGGTCAAACAATTGTTCTAGGAGTTGTAATTGCATCTCTATTCATTTGGGGAACACAAAACAAACATTCTATCAAAGAAGAGTTAGAAAAAATTGAAAAAATTCATCACGGGAAATTTATGTCACTTACAGGTATTGGTCTTGGTTTAGTTTTCGTTTCAAATATTTTAATGATTGTAGTACAAAGTATAAGATTAGAAGTATCACCTCTAGATGCAATTCAAACAGATTTTGGAAACATTTGGTTGATCAGAATGGTAATTACAATAATTTTATTAGGAATTTGGTTTGGATTAGATAGAAGTAAAGTTTTAACAAAGAAAAATCAGATTCCTATGCTCATTGCTATGCTTGCATTAATTGCTACTTCAAGTTTAATCGGACATGGAGCAGCTAGTGGGGAAACACCTGCACTAGTATTAGATTACATTCACAATTTAGTTTCAGGAATATGGATAGGCGGAATGATTTATTTTGTTTTTACATTGTTACCAACATTTTCTCAACTTAAAGAATCAAAACGAGAAAAGATGAGTCTATTAATGATTCCAAGATTTTCGATAGCATTCATCATTTCAGTAGGAATTGTAATAATTACAGGTCCAACACTGTTGTGGTTCCTTGAAAGTGACGTAGGATTAATCACTGAATCAGTTTATGGTCAGTTAATTATTCTCAAAATAGCAATTGCAGCAGTTATGGTAGTATTTGGAGGATTTTTGCAGTTTAAAGTACAAAAAAATGCTGAAAAAAATTTTTCATCAGGAAAAATTTCAGTACATAAAAAATTAAAAAAATCGCTCAAGGTTGATGCAGTATTAGGAATTATTCTTCTTGGAGTAGTAGCATTGTTAACTAATGGAACACTTCCCGCAGGTGAAATTCAAAAAATAGATGCCCAAGAGATTGTTTATGGGTTTAAAACTATAGAATTTACTGAAAATGCAAAATTCGATATTGATATTTCACCATTTTCTAGTGGCACAAATACAATTCTAGTCAAAGTAACTGACTTTGAGGGTAATCCATTAGATGATTCAAATCAATTAAAAGTCAAAGTTTCAAATCCATCAAAGAGTATTTCACCAATTGAAGTTCCTATGGAAATTATCAAACAAAGTGAGGATAGAGCAACTGAATTTCAAGGGGAATTAACATTTGGATTTTCTGGAGAATGGTTAGTAGAAGTTGAAGCTCAGAGAACAGAGAATGCAAATGAATCAAAATTGTTGAATTTGCTTGTAAAGCCAAGATTGACAGATATTCAAACTCAAATTATTGAATATGAATTACCAGAAGATGCAAAACCTCTTTTCCCGTTATATGATGGGAATAATTCAATTTGGATTAGTGATGCATCAGCTCCAAAATTATGGCAATTTTCACTTGATACTGAAGAATTTTCTTCATATTCATTTGATGGATTAACTACAACATTTCTAACACAAGACAACAAAGGGAACATATGGTTCACTGATACTCCTGGAAATCAAATTGGATTTATCGATCCTGTTTCAAAACAAATTACAACAAAAACAATTCCAAAATTAGATCCAGTAATTTCAAAGAATACCCCGCTTTTCATCAAAGCAGACTATAATGGAAATATTTGGATTACTATAGTTAACAAAGATAGAATTGTAAAATATTTACCAGAAAGTGATGAATTTGAAGAGATTGTATTATCAGGAAAAGAAAATTTACCATTTTCTTTAGCACTTGATGATAATAGAAAGATGTGGTATTCTAGTACAGGTTCAGGAAAGATTGGATATATCGATACAGAGAATAATCAATTAACTGAAATTTCAACTGATACAGTTTTGCAAGGTCCTGAGGCTATGTTATTTGATAAGGATGGCAATCTATGGATTGCTGAACATACAGGCTTGGCCATCACCAGATTTAACCCAGTTTTAGAGACATTTGAGAAGGTTTCAGTTCTAGATGAAGAAGCATTGCCATTTGGAATGACATTTGACAAATATGGAAATGTTTGGTTTGCACAGCATACTATTGATTCTCTTGGTGTATATGATCCGGACAACAATGATTTAATCGAAGTTCCGATTCCAACTGAAACATCATTTGTTCAATTTATGACTTCAGATGGAAATGACAATGTATGGTTTGTTGAACAACAATCAAATAAAATTGGAACGATAAAACTTACAGAAATTCCAGTAATTCCATCACAAATAGCATCATCAAAAGGTATTGAAATAAAATATACTGAACTAGCATCACCATTGATTGCTTTAGGAATTATTGCAACATCATTGTTTTATGTAAAAAGTATTCATGATAAAAGAAGACTAAATTCTTTGATTAATTCTTAGATAACAATCCAGCTGACTTTATTCCCATAGTTGCTGCAAGCAATCCAATTGCAATTAAGACAATAGTTCCTGCAGGAGTAATATCAAAGATGTAAGAGACTAGAATTCCCACTACAACTGAAAAAACAGAAAAACTCATTGAAATGATTGCTGTTTGTTTGAATCCTTTACCATACATTATCGCTGTAACATTAGGAATTACAAATAAAGCTGAAATTAACAATACGCCTACAAGTTGAATTGATGTAACTACAGTAATTCCTGCCATAAACACAATCAA
>DAOWGL010000203.1 GCA_030637455.1 Candidatus Nitrosopumilus sp.
AAGAGATGCTTCAAAATCATTAAAAGATGATGAAGAGATTTACAGGGTAAGAAGAATGACTGGAAATATCCGGAGAGTTGCTGAATATGCTAGTGATATAGCTGAAATAGTTTTGAATATGAATATCGAAAAAACACTAAAAAAATCCGATTAATTTACGAAAAATATGTCCAATACAATTATCTTAGATTCAATTAAAAAAATGAATTAGAATGAATTCTGCAATTTTAATCGCATATGATCAAGAAGACGCAATAAATGAGGCAAAGGGGCTATGTGATGCTGCAGGATACGAAGTAGTCCACGTTATAACACAAGATTATCTTCAGAAACCAAAGTATGGCATTAGTGGTGGGGTACTAGAACAATTACAAGAAATTGCAGATAAGTTAAGACCAGATATTATAGTATTTGATGAGATTTTAAAACCAAGTCAGAACTATAACCTTGCTACAGAATTACACAGAGAAGTATTAGATAGAGAAGCATTAATTTTGGAAATTTTTGAAAGTAGAGCTTCAAGTGCAGAATCAAAATTACAAGTAAAATTAGCACAGTTGCGATATGAAATGTCAAGAGCTAAAGAGAAAGTTAGACTTGCAAACATGGGTGAACAGCCTGGATTTATGGGAATTGGCAAATTTGAGGTTGATGTGTATTATAATGACATTAAACATAGAATGCAAACAATAAGATCAAAGCTCGAAAAAGCTGGAAAGCAAAGAGAACTTCACAGACAGGGAAGAAAAAGAATGGGATTTAAGACAATATCACTTGCAGGTTATACTTCTGCAGGAAAAACTACATTGTTTAACAAAACTACAGGTGAAACAAAAACTCAAAGTAAAGAACTTTTCACAACTCTTACTACAACCACACGAAGAGTGATGATAAATCAAGAACCATTTTTAATTGCAGATACAGTTGGTTTTATCAGCAAACTACCAGCTTACATGATTGATGCATTCAAATCAACACTAGAAGAATTGAAACATACTGATGTAATTATTCTGGTAATTGATATTAATGATTCAATTTCTGAATTGAAAAAGAAATTTTCTAGTTGTATGAGAACTTTAAATGAATTAGGAGTAGAACAAAACAAGATAATTTATGCTCTAAACAAATCAGATTTATTAAAAAATGAAGAAATTGAACGAAAAGTTGAATATCTCAATTTAACTGAAAATAAAAAATTGATTTCAGTATCTGCAAAAACTGGGAAGAACATCACGCAATTAAAAGAATTAATCAAAGAAATCATAGAAAGCCAGAATTATCATAAACCAAAAAACAATGCATGGGAAGGAGCGAATAAAACATTTGGTAATTGAAGTAGTTAGGATAGGACAACGTGTTGTAAGAGATGATAGAGTAACTACGCATGTAGCACTTGTTTCAAGAGGATTTGGTGCAGAGCGAATTTACATGACAGAGGTAAATCCAGAAATCAAGGATACTATTGAAAAGATCAACAATACTTGGGGAGGTAATTTTCAGGTTGAGTTTATTGAAAAATGGAAAACAATTGTAAAAAAGAAAAAAGATGAAGGTTTCAAAATTGTTCATCTTTCAATGTATGGTGAAAGTATCAATGATGCTGAAGAGAAAATTGGAGATGAAGAAAATCTTTTGATTGTTGTAGGTGCTGAAAAAGTTCCAAGAGAAATTTATGAATTAGCAGACTATAATGTCGGAGTTGGTAGCCAACCACATTCAGAAATTAGTGCTTTAGCAATTCTCTTGGATCGTATCCAAAAAGGGAAACAATTTGAGAAAGAGTTTCCCAATGCAAAAAGAAAGATCATTCCTACTAAAAATGGCAAAAATGTGCAAGTAAAAGAAACAAGGGATTAATAGTAGAAAATCGAGAGTCATTAGAGTTGGTAGATAAATACGAAGATCCTTTTGTTAGAATCGCCTCAATGATTGGAGGAGATGAATATCTCAAAGTAGCAAGATCTCTTCTAAAAGCCGAAGATGCTACTGATGAAGAAATTGCTAGTTCTACGGGTCTCAGAATCAATATGGTAAGAAAAGTATTGTATGATCTATTTGGAAAATCCCTCATTACTGGAATTAGAGTTAAAGATGAAAGAAAAGGATGGTTTGTCTACAGATGGAGAACTAGAAGAGAAGAAGTAGAACATTTTATTGAAAATCAAAAAAAGAAAATCGATGAAAGATTACAACAGAGATTAGATTATGAGAATGCATCAGATTTCTATCACTGTGGAAACGAAGATTGTCCTAGAGTAACATTTGAAAGTGCTCTTGATGGGATGTTCAAATGCCCATCATGCCAAAATGTTTTGAATCTAAAAAAGAATGATAAATCTAGAAAAGCATATCAAAAGAAAATTGATGAGATCAAACAAGATATGCAACAGACGTTTTGATTAGACTAAAATTTTGAAAGACAGGTTACTAGAATAAATAGGAGAAGCTCTTCGGAAGATCCTTGAGTCAAATCACTACGGTAAATCCAGCAACGGGTGAAGATATTGCAAATTATTCTCCAATGGATAAGAATCAGGTATTTGATTTAGTAGGAAAAGCAAAAAGAGCATATCCAGAATGGAAAAAAGATTATGAGAAACGGAGAGGTTACGTTTACAATTTAGTTGAATATCTAAAGAAGAATAAAACAGAACTAGCAAAAGTAGCTACATCTGAAATGGGTAAACCACTCAAAGAATCAATTGGGGAGGTTGAAAAATGTGCATGGGCTTTAGAATTTTATGCAGATCATGGAGACAGTTTTCTTTCTGATGAAGTACTAAACACAGATGCAAGAAAGAGTTTTCTAACTTTTGAACCACTGGGGGTAATAGGCTCAATTATGCCATGGAATTTTCCTTATTGGCAAGCATTGAGATTTGCAGCTCCTTGTCTAATGGCAGGAAATGTGATTGTAATGAAACCCTCTAGAGTAACAATGCAATCAGGTATTGAAATTGAAAAGGCATTTACCGAATCTGGAATGCCTGATGGAATTTTTCAAACTGTAGTTGGAAGTGTAGAATCTGCAAATCATCTCATAGATTCTGATGTTAATGCAGTTACATTTACTGGCAGTACTAATGCAGGTGCAAAAGTAGGCGAAAGATCTGCAAAGCATTTGAAAAAATGTGTTTTGGAATTAGGAGGGAGTGATCCTTTCATAGTATTAGATGATGCAATTATTGAAAAAGCAGCAGAAGGTGCAGTCAAAGGTAGATTCATCAACTGTGGTCAAAGTTGTGTTGCATCAAAAAGATTTTTTGTTGGAAAAAATGTTGCAGATGAATTTATTGAGTTATTTATTAAGAAAGCATCTCAGCTCAAAATAGGTGATCCAATGTCAATTGAAACAGATATCGGTCCATTAGCAAGTAAAGATGGATTAGAAACAATTTCTGGAATAGTTGAAGATGCAAAAGAGAAGGGTGCTGAAATTCTTCTTGGGGGTTCTGAAATAGATAGAAAAGGGTTCTTTTACCAACCAACTATTCTTAGAAATGTTAAACCAAATATGAGAATAGCACAAGAAGAAACTTTTGGACCAGTAGCACCAATTACAATTGTTGAAAATGAAAGTGAGGCGGTAAAATTAGCTAATGAGACTGAATTTGGTCTTGGTGCAAGTATATGGACAAAAGATCTTGCTAAAGCAGATAAAATGTCTAGACGAATTGAATCAGGCATAGTAAGTGTCAATAATGTGGTAATTTCAGATCCACGAATTCCATTTGGAGGAATAAAACATAGTGGATTTGGAAGAGAATTATCAAGATATGGTATGTTAGAATTTGTAAATTTGAAATCAGTTAGATTTTATGATAATTTAACACATCATCATTACGTAGAATAGATTATTTTTTAATTCTAAAATATCAATCATCTGAATCAGAATCATCATCTAATTCTTCCTCTAAATCCTCTTCTTCATCATCACATTCTTCCAATTCAACATGAGTTGGATTTCCATCATCTCCAAAAAAAATCTCAACACAAACATTGCTAGTTAAAGTGGATACTAGGATTTCTACAAGTTCTTTAGGAAAATTTCCTAATCTGCTAGGATCTGATGAGTATCTATAGGTGGTAATTTCATCTTCATGATAAAAATCGAATTCAATATCTCCATGAGCAAATTTTCTTACTGTTGTTACTTGACCAAATATACTATGAGTCAAATCTAACTACCTTGCTGAGAAACATCTTTTGTAAGATCTTCTGCTAGTTGTTCATAATGTTCCCTAGTTTTACCAATCTCATCAAGTTTTGATTTTTCAATTTCGTTTAATTCTTTGTCAACTTTTTCTGAGACATATTGTAATCTTGCCTCTGCCATCATGAATAATTTATTATTCTCTTTCCACAAATGCTCAGTGATGTGTTCAACATATTGTTGCATATCACTCACTAGTTTTGTTGAATCTCCAGATGAAAGATATTCTTTAGCTGACAATTCCATTTCTGCACCAATCTCTCGTGAACGTTGATGATCAATTAGCATCATAGCAATTGGCCCCATATTGGTAGGTAAACCAGCTTGCTCTAAAGCTGGAAATAAGGATTTTTCTTCTTTGCTATGATGACAAACATCTGTAAAGTTTTTTGAAAAATCAATTACTGGTAATAATATGGATTCAGGGATCTGTTTACCATCATTTAGTAATTGAACAGTAGATTCCATTGCTTTGATGACTTTTTCTATTAATTCATGATCGCGTCTTAATGATGTAGTAGACATAATTAATTAAAATAAAATCCATTATCTATATCTTATTCATTTTAAAAAAATAATTAAAAGATAGAAATTAGTTAACGATGATTCGTTAACATAGGGGTTTAACGATTAGAAAGGCTGTTTGATTTAACAAATATCCAAATCTTTTTGGTCATTTCACTTGGTGCAATTGGTTTCTTACCAAAGACTTGTTCTACTGTTTCAGAACGTCCTGCAAAACTAATTGCATATCCGCCAAATGCTGGTTTTTTAGATTTTGATTTTGTTGCTTTCTTTTTTGGAGCTGCTTTTCTTTTTGGAGCTGCTTTTCTTTTTGGAGCTGCTTTCTTTTTTGGAGCTGCTTTTCTTTTTGTTGTAGTTTTCTTTTTTATTGCCAATTTCTTGTAATTTTATTTCAAAGAAAGTATAATAACTTACACTTTTCGATAATTCAAAACAAGATGATTTTTGAGCCTCTTGACAGATTTGAGTTGTAGATTTGGGGATTTAGAAATTTTATCAAATCCACTACCTTGAACAAAGGATATTGAATCATTTCCTCCAATTACAAATGGAGAAATGGTAATAATTAATTCATCAAAAATATTTTGTTTAATAAATTCCCAATTCACTGTTCCACCACCTTCAACCAATATCGTTTTGATTTTTTTCTCTGAAAGTTTTTTCAATAGAGATTTGATGTTGACTGATTTTTCCCCAGTAACAATTACTTGAACTGGAAAATTATTTAATTTTTGTAGATTAGATTTTGTAATTTTTTTAGATACGGCTATTATTGTTGGTACTTTGGCAGACGTTTGTAAAATTTTTGATTTAGTAGAGATCTCACCTTTTGAATCTAAAATTATTCTAATAGGGTTTTTTCCTTTAGTATAACGTACAGTTAACAAAGGATCATCACGCATTAGAGTATTCTTTCCAATAATTATTGCATCTACTTTTTTTCTTAGTTTATGTAATCTAAGAAGATCTTGATTAGAAGAAAGTTTTGAATCTCCTGTTCTAGTAGCAATTTTTCCATCAACAGATATTGCTGCACTCAAAATAATATATGGCTTAAATTTTTCCATGTACTATTTTTCCTCCAATCATAACGGCCTTTATTGCAGATTCAGATGCTCTATGTACAATTGATGCATGTGGATCATGCATTGGTTCTAAATCTAATGCATGTTTATCTAAAAATATACAATCAGCAAATTTTCCAGATTCAATACTTCCAATATTTTTATTCAAAATTTTTCCACCGTTTACAGTTGCCATTTTAAGAATTTCTTTGGCATCAATTCTTTTTTTGTGTAAACCCATAGTTACTTTCCAAATGAAATCCATTTCTCTAAACATATCAGGAGAGTTTATCATAACATTATCTGTGCCTAAGGCTAAAATACAACCAGACTTTTGCATTAAATCAATATCAGGAATTCCTTCAGCAAGTGATGAATTAGCTCTAGGGCAAATTACAATGCCTCTTGTTTTTTTAGAAGTTATTTTAAGATCAGATTTTGAGGCATATGTCATGTGAACTAAGAAATCAGGTTTTAGAGTTAAGGCCCTAATTGTTTCTGATTTTCCAGTTATTTTTTTTGATTGAGTAATACTTTGTTTAGTTTCAGCAGAATGAATTGCTCTAATTTTTGGTATTTTTGAATAAAAATTTAATACTGAATTACTGTTTTCATTTGCACCACTGACACCAATACCATCACACTTTTTGAGTAATTCAGATAATTCAGAAGATTTTACGTTTGGAAATGATAAATTTTTTTTAATTTCTTTGGCATCCTGGTAAAATTCTGTTCGACCTAAAATAATTGAACGTAAAGGAACATCTTCTAGGACTTTTTTTAATAAAATAACACCATCTAAACCACCTTCCCTAAAATCAACAAATGTAGTAATTCCCTTTCTAAGCATTGAATAACAGGTATTTTTCATAAAATTTCCGAGTATTTCATTTGATGTGTTTTTAAGAATTTTTGATTTTGCTCCAAATACTGGATGAATTTTTTCATCTACTGTATTGTTTAAAGAAATATCTTTTCCTACAGAATCCCCAATATGCGTATGAGCATTAATGAACCCAGGTATCATCAAGAGTCCTTCACAATCTACAGATTCTTCTTTTAAAATTGGTTTAATTTTTGAATGAATTTTTTTAAATTTGTTATTTTGGATTCTAACATCAGTCTTTGAAACATAATCTAATTCTTGACCAGTTAAAACGCTGATATTTTTTATTAACATGATAATTCATAAACTTCAGGTTTTTCTTTTCCTGAATCTCGAATTTCACGTATTGTATCAAGAGATTTTGTGGCTAATTTTACTGCCTCTCTACCAGTATTTGCATTACCAATTCCACAATTCAATAAAATTTCATCTTCATCTTTTACAAGATTTATGAAATCTTGAACAGACTCTTTTGCTTCATCAGTTGATACAACCATAAAATTATCACCACCCATAAAAAATGTAAGAGAATTTTTTTCTAAAAAGAATTTAGACATTTTTGAATACAATCCAAATATTATAGATGAAATTTCATAAGGAGAATTTGTTTTTCGGCTGGATGTAAGATCATCAACATCTAGATGCATTATCGAAACTTTTGAATCAGATTTGTCATAAATAAAACCAAAAATATTATGTTCAGTATTTAAGATAATTTTATTTTGTTTTCCTTCATATGCTTTAAGATTTGCTTCAAAAGGTGAATTACCATAACCGATAGAAATTGTTAAGCCAACTTCAAATAATTTTTCAAGTGTTTTTTGGATTTGAATATGTTCCTCCAAATCCAAACCATTTGAAACTACAAAAAATTCATCAGATCTATTTAAAAAAACTATACAGTTTTTTTCAGAAAATAATCTTTGTACTTCTTTGTAGATAGATGCTTGAAGCATTTGCAGTTCATGTTCTCTATCACTACCAAGAGTCAATGTCCATGGGCCATATTCGGTAATTTTCAAGATGCTTAATTGAATCATTTTTGAATCCTTTTTAGTTCATCAGAAATTTTTACTACTGCTTCTACTGCTCGTTCTGCAACGGGTCTAATTCTGGCATAAGCATGTCTTTCCTGCATTCCTGGACCCGAAATTCCTAAAGAGACAGGTTTTTGATATTTTAATGACAAATCTGTTAATGCTTGAGCAGCTGCATGTGAGATTACTTCATCATGTTTTGTTTGTCCCTTAATGATAGCACCTAAAGTAACTACAGCATCAACATCTTTTTTCTGCAATAATGAATCAACTATGATAGGCATATCATAGGCTCCTGGAACCATACAAGTGAAAGATATTTTTAATTTCATTAGTTCTGCTTTTTCTTTGGCAATAGAAAGCATCCTAGATGTCACTTCCTCATTAAATTCTGAAACTACTATTGCTATATTCAAAACTAATTCACCTTAGCGTATTCTAATAGCTCATTTCCATCAATTAATGGAATTCCATTTTGTTTTGCAAATTTTTCTGCTTTATCCACAGATAATGCAGTATAAGTTTCAGCATCCATCATTTCACATATTGCAGTTACAGGAGTTAAACCTGCAATTTGTGCTAAATAAACAGACATCTCTGTATGTCCTTGACGTGCAGCTAACAAACCTTTGGATGCTATCAATAGAGGAACATGTCCAGGAGTCTTAAAAGATGATGCAAATTTTTTCTGCTTGTTTTCAACATTATAGATTTTAGCCATTTCATTAATTGTTAGTGCTCTATCTTTGTCAGTAATTCCAGTGTATGTTTGATAATGATTTACAGATAATGAGAAAGTTGGATGATCGCCATAAGGTGCCAATCCCATAATCATCTCTTTGTTTGAAATTGAAGACTCGGCAAGAATTTCATGCATATATTGTAAATCAAGTGATGCTGCAAAATTATTTTCAATTGCAATACATAATAGTCCACCAGCATGTTGACGCATCCTTGCAACATGTTCAGGAGTTACAAATTCTGCAGCTACTACCATATCAATTTCATTTTCTCGTCCTGCAGAGTCAAACAATAGAACAAATTCTCCGCGTTTCAAAGATTGTAATGCAGAATCAAGTGACATATGAAAAAACTTCTTAATCTAATTATAAAGTTTACTAAAAAATTGGTAATTACCACTAAAGTTGTAGATAATTGGCTTTACTTTAGGATGTATTTTCCAAGAATGTCAGTTTCAATATTAACTTTATCGCCTATCTTTTTTGTGTGAAAATTTGTAACCTCGATTGTATGAGGTATCAATGATACTGAAGCCAATGAATTTTTTATATCAACAACAGTTAAACTAATTCCATCTAAAGCAATAGAACCTTTTTTCACCACAAATTTAGATAATTTTTTTGGAACTTCAAACCAAACTTGTACTTCTTTAGGTTTTTTTAGAATTTTTTTAATTATCGCAACACCATCTACATGACCCAAAACAAAATGTCCTTCAAGTCGATCACCTGCTTTTAAACTACGTTCAATATTTACAATACCTCCAATCTTTAAATTTCCAAGATCAGTTTTTTTGGTAGTTTCTTCAATCATTTCAAAAATACAACTTGATTTAGAAAGTTTAGTTGCTGTGAGACAAACTCCATTTAGAGCAACACTTTGTCCAATTTTTAACCCCTTTGCATGTTTTCCTAAATTTATAGTCATTTGAATGGCACTCCTATTTTTTGTATTTTTAGAAATTTTTTCTACTTTACCAATTCCTTCAACAATTCCAGTAAACATTAGAACATCTATGAATCATATCTATAAAATTCTTCACGTATTTATGAAGAATTTGAATTCCTACAAAATTATTAAGAATTTGACGTTTTAAATTCATCATTACAAAATTGATGAAAAACAGAACATTTGTTTTCTTTTGCATCATTTTTGATTTTTTCCATATCCTTATTGAGAATTCCTTGAGCGGCTAAAAAGGCATCATCACTCATTTTCAATTTTTCAAATAATCGTGATTTTGCAAGTGAGAGTTCTTTTAATTTTGGATCAATCATTTGAGCTTTATCATAGTAATCTATAGCATCATGATAGTTTCCTAAATGACTTAATGAAATTGCTTTGTTCATTAGAGCAGTGATATCATTTGAATCTATT
>DAOWGL010000145.1 GCA_030637455.1 Candidatus Nitrosopumilus sp.
ATTTGAAGCATTCTGGATTCTAGTACATTTACTATAAAACCAGATGGGATAAATGCATCACCATAATTTACATCAAATCGCTTAACGGGTTGATCTGTTAAAGTTTTATTGATAATCCAGATACTAGAAATTTCTACAGGATTTTGACCAAGATTATCAATATTTACATTCAGAAATTTATTCCCATCAACTGAAGCTAAAACTCCATACCGTTCTTGTTGTTTCTTTATTTCAATATCAGATACAATTCTTTGAGTAGTAACAATATCAGTCTGTGCATCTAAAGCTAAACTCATTACAGAAAAACCTGCAATCATCAAAATAGTAAAGAATAATGTGCCTACAACTGAAGATAAACCACGTCTATTTTTAGGGAAAAACAAAGATTTTTCAGAATTCAACGTGCATCTCCACTATTAATTAGGAATTTTGTAAGATGAGGGCCACCAACATTTAATGAAACATTAATTCCTTTGTTTAGATTAATATCAGAATTATCAGGGCCAAGTTTAACTAAAATATTTACAATTTCACCATTTTCAATTTCTATTCTATCTTTTTGAATAATTTGAGATGAACCTACAGGTAAAATAGAAAACATTCCATCAGCAGGGTATTTTCCACTAAGAGGATCACTTGTAACTGCATTTAATATAACATTTGCAGTAAGGGAATCCCAAGAATGAAGTACATTGTTAATTGCCATATTATGAAGAAAGATTGAATTTAATCCATTATTTTGAATTTGCAATACAATAAATTCAGTTCCCCCACTTTCAGGAATTTGATTTGAAGCACCTGCACAACTATATCCACACAACATAGGAGCAGAAGTCTCAGGATCCATCCCATTGGCAATATCATTATCAACATCAATTAATTTCAACAGTGATGATGAATCACGTGTATCATATGCAAGAAGTAAAAGATTCAATGATGAGGAATCAAGAGTTGAAACAGTTCCAAGATTTCCAGATACAAATACATCATTTACAAAATAAGTCAGTGTACTGGCACCAGTTACAGTAACTGCCATCAGCATCATAGTACTGATAATGTCAGTTATTCCTCGCCTATTCTTTAAACGGGAATTTTTTTTCTTTTCATTTAAGTTTAGTTTATTATTTATGTTCATTCTAAGTGTTAAATGGACTTGCGATAGTTGTGAAAAAATTTCCTTTTACTGTAGTTAAAGATATTTTGTATTTAGCAACAGAATTAGACGGATTTCCATTTACATAATAATAATAATCATCATCCCAAATTTGAGAACCTACAGGAAGATCAATGTTTGAACCATCTAATAATATTTGATGATTATCCTTAGTCAATATAGATTCTTCAACATCTATCCAATTTGCAATAATTTCTTGAGAATCAATTTTTAAAATTGTTATATTAGTAATAGTTGAATCAACAGTTCCAATATTTGCTAAATTTAGAATAAGATCATCAGTTCCAGGCTCAAATCTAACATGCTCAAATATGATATCTTCTCTATGAATCTCATTTTTTGATTTTTCATGAAAAGATAGATCATAGGTAAAAGCACTAATGCTATTCATCCCATTTAACAAAATCACTGAACCAACAGAACTAACAATGCCTAGAATTACAATACTTCCCATAATCTGACTGACAGCACGGCGATTTTTTAAAGGGGAATCATGTGAAACATATCTCATTTTTTGCCACCATTTTTTGAATGCCACTCAGAAACAAATTCTTCTACACGTGAAAGAATTTGTGTGAAATCAAGTTCTGAAATAAGATGAATTCCGTAGTGTTGTGCAAGATTCTCAACACCATCATTGATTTCAGATACAGTAACAAGAAGAGTATTTGTTGGATCAATGTCTAACTTTGGAACCAATATAGAGTTCATGTCAGATTGATCAATACCAGTTGGTTGATTTCGAATAAAGATTAGAATTGATTCTCCAGTTGTTTTGCTCTTTGCATAAATAGGTATTTCGTGTATATTACCACTTTTCCCTTTAATTGAGATGTTGAGTTTGGCATCAAAATTGAACCCCCGTAATAATTTCAATAATTCATCTTTGATTTGGTTTGTATCTGAATTGATTGAGATATCAGAATTCTTTAGCTTGTAACTAAATGTTGTAACAAATTGACCTGAATTAGTATCAAAGTCATGTTCATGTTTTCTACAATGTAATTTAATTACTGCATTGTCGAATTTTTCAGAACAATCGTTGCATTGATACCACATAGCTGGTACACGTATTTCTTTTTCAAAATTTTTGATTTGTTTTTTACATGAAGGACAGTTAGAATTTGCTTGATCGGTAAAATCAAAATTATTACTATCTGTAATATAACCACATTTCTTATGTTCAAATAAATTTAATTTTTCAACTCCCATTGAATGACAACTAGGACAGTAAAGACGAACACTAGATGAAAAGGTATCAGGGTGAATAGGGCAAACAATTAATTTTTCATAAATTTTTTTATCTAAAATCCCATCAGATACCAAATCGTCAAGACATGAAACATTATCTTGAGCTTCACCAATTTTTGATAAGATTGGATAAAATAAACGACCTTCATTATAATCCACGAAAGGCTTAATTGTTCTATCAGTTAGTTTTTGAACTTCCTGAATTAACTTTACAGCCTTACTAGTAGATGGTTTGAATGAATCAGATTCAAACATTATTGATGGTTTTTCAACAGGAGATGATTCTACATCAGATTCAGGAACAGATTCATTAGATTTTGCTTTAAAAATTGAAGATATATCTCTAAAACCAGATAATTTGTGGTCAGGCTTTTTTTCAAATGAAGCATCATTATGAAGCAATTTTTTTCTAAACATCAAATAATCACCTCATATAGGGCGAATATACCAAATTCCATGTAGTTTTCTTTACATCAAGCGGAGTAAAAGGAAAAGGGTGTTCAAATGAACGAACATGTGTTAAAACATACAACTTTCGTAGATAATTTGAAATTGAAGTTTAGCATTATAAAAAACGGGCTATCAGCATTACAGAAATTACAGACTGAAAAGAAGACTAATCTCAAATCAAAAATAAATAGAAGTAATCAAGTTTCAGAAATATCAAAAGATGATTTAAAAATTCCTCAATATATGACTCTATCAAAATTAGATTGGGATAATAACGACATCCATGCAGGAATAATCAAAGATCCTACAGCTAAAGGTGGTTTAAGATATCAGGTTATAGAGCCAGTTCTTTCAGAAAGAGACCAGAAAGCATTTGAAATAATAAAAAAATTACTCATGACAGAACTTACTGTGTCATTGCACGATATCAAATCAAAAAAAGATGCAGAACGAAGATTAAAAATGAAAATAGCATCAATGATTAAAAAATATAGATTAAAAATACCTCCAAAAAATATTGCAAAAATCAATTATTTTGCAATTAGAGACTTTGTATATCTAGGCAAAATTGAGCCATTAATGAGGGACCATATGATTGAAGAGATAAGTTGTGATGGAACAAATATCCCAATATACATTTGGCACAGAGAACATGAATCAATGCCAACAAATATCATATATGAAACAGATGTAGAATTAAATAATTTTTCAAGAAAGATGGCATATGTCTGTGGAAAACATGTATCTATGGCAGATCCAATTATTGACGCATCTCTACCGAACGGAAGTAGAATTAATCTTACATTAGGTCATGAAATTACAAAACGAGGAAGTACATTTACAATCAGAAGATTCAGAGCAGATCCAATCACAGTTATTGATTTAATAAAATTTGGAACGATGTCGGTAGACATTGCTGCATACATGTGGTATTTGGTTGAAAAAAAATCCACCATGCTTGTTGCAGGAGGTACTGCAA
Organism: Candidatus Nitrosopumilus sp.; assembly: GCA_030637455.1. GTDB lineage: Archaea > Thermoproteota > Nitrososphaeria > Nitrososphaerales > Nitrosopumilaceae > Nitrosopumilus. The sequence continues at coordinate 3,855 of DAOWGL010000145.1, forward strand.
GTGGAAAAACAACAGCGCTAAATGCACTGGCTACATTCATCAGACCAGGTGAAAAAGTAGTCAGTATTGAGGATACTCAGGAGTTAAATCTACCTCATGAAAACTGGATTCCAGCAGTATCTAGACAAAATTTTACAGACACCCAGGTTGGAGAAATCAATCAATTTGATCTTCTAAGAGCAGCCCTAAGACAAAGACCAGACATCATCATAGTCGGAGAAACTAGAGGAAGAGAAGCATATACATTATTTCAAGCAATGGCTACAGGTCACGGTGAATTTTCATCCATTCATGCAGATTCTGTTGATGCCACACTTACAAGATTAACCTCATCCCCAATGGATGTACCTAAAGCACTAATCTCAAACAGTCTTGATTTGATTACACTTCAATTGAAAGTTAGAAGAGGAGACAAATCAGTAAGAAGAATAATTCAAGTTTCAGAAATTGATGGGGTTGATGAAAAAACAGGTCACATTAAAACTCATGAGATATTCAAATGGAATCCAAAAACCGATACACATGATTACATGGGAAATAGCGTAATCTTTAGAAAACTCAAAGAAAGAGATGGAGATACTGAAGAAAAAATTAATTATGAATTGACTAAAAGAAGATTAGCATTAGAATGGATGGTAAAAAATGATATTCGTGATCATAAAGAAGTTTCTGCAAATGTAATGAACTATTATGCAGATCCAGAGAGATACTATGAAAGAAAAAGATTAGAGGTGCAAATATGAAACTAGTGAGTAGTAAACAAAAAAAGAAGCCAAAGGAAGAATCAGTAGGAAAAATACACGTGTATAGTTACAAAATATTAAATGACCATGTAAAATTTCTATATCCAAAATTATCATCATTAGATAAATCAATCAAACAGGCAATGATGCCAATTCCATTTGAGGTATATGTTTCAAGCATGGTATTTTTCAGCATGATTGCCGGAGTATGTGGAATAATTATGGGATTAGTTGCATCACAATTTATCAACATACAGCCAGCAAGTTTGGGCATGTTACTTCCAATGCTAAGTGGTCTGATGCTTTTTGGAATGACTTTTGGAGTATTACAAATGATTCCAGCAATAAAAGTAAAAAATAGATCAGCTAAACTCGTAGAAGAAATTCCCCATTTTATCGGATACATGTCAACGTTGGCCACAAGTGGTCTTACATTAGAAGGAGTCTTCAAAGCAATAGCAAAAGAGGAAACAGATGAGGACATTGTAAAGGATTCAAGATTCATTGTGAGAAATATAGACATTTTAGGCATGGATTTGATTAGTGCAATCAAAGATTTGGTTCAGAGAACACCGCCAGGACCATATTCAGAATTGTTAGAGGGTGCGATTGTCACAGTTCAATCAGGAGGAGATCTTAAAGAATACTTTAACGCAACCGCCAAAGTTCAACTAGAAGAAAAAAAGATGCTCATGCAAAAAACTACAGAAGCACTAGGTAGTGTTGCAGAAATTTACACCATCTTGCTAATTGTATTTCCATTACTTGCAGTAATCATGTTATCAATTATGGGTATCATGAGTCCAAGTCTTGCAGGATTTGATTTGTTAACATTGATGAATATTCTGACTTTTGCAGTGATTCCACTCAGTGGGGTATTGATGTTAGTGATGATGGATACAATGGTGCCAAAGAGGTAAGATGATGGAACGAGCTCAAGTTAAACAAAAAATAAACAAGGATTTCAAGTTAGAACCATCAGAATCAATTTTAAAAAATAATATTCTAAAGACGGTGGTTTTTTCTTTGATTGCATCAATAAGTGTACTATCAATGAGTTTCTATTTTTCAGAATACTCTGACTCTACTACAATTAGAGACGTCGGATTAATCTTTGGGATAATGGTAGGAATCGTCCCATTTACAATTGTTCAACTAAAAGAAGTTCAAAGAAAAGATAGTATAGATAGGAATATGCCGGTATTTTTACTAGCATTGTTAAGCTCAGTACAAAGCGGTGCTAATTTGATTAAAGCAATAGAGCGAGCAGGAGAAAGGAACCTTGGGGCATTAACTCCAGAATTAAAAAATCTTAGAGCAAATATTAGTTGGGGAACACCTATTGAAGATGCTTTTGAAAATTTTGCAGAGAGAACAGGAACCAGAGTATCAAGACGTGTTACAGTTTTGTTAGAAATGGCAATGAAGATTGGAGGAGATGTTAGTGAAAACCTGGAGATGATTCAAAAACATGTTTCAGAGATGCAAAATATTGAAAAAAGTAGAAAATCAGCATTAGCACCTTACACCTATACAATTTACATATCATTTGGAGTATTTTTGGCAGTTGCAGTATTACTTACTACCAGCTTTTTCACAGAAATTGAGAAAGTTCAAGAAGGATTACTTGCATCAGGTAGCGGTACAGAAGGATTGTTTGGATCACTTGCAAGCATGGAAATAGACAAACTAGAATCAGCATTATTTAACATGGCAATTATTGAAGCAGTTTTTGGAGGACTGGCGGCGGGTAAGATTGGTGCCGGATCATATGTTGCAGGCACAAAACACGTTGTAGCAATGATAGTAATAGCAGTAATTGCATTCAACATACCATTATGATTTTAAAAATAACATTTTTTGGTAACAGTATAAAGTCAGCGATATGTAATATTTAAAAAAGACAGTTTTTTTCTTGTTAGTAATTAGTCTTACATCCATACCCTTTAGTTAAAACCAATCTATTACAAAATACCAAAAATGGAAACAACACACTACGAACTACTAAGAAATTGTACGAATGTACTAAATACAATCATAAAAAATGAGTCTAGAGTGAAGAGGGTTATGAAATAAAATGATGTCACAACAAGAACTAGTAAGCGGAATAGCATCAGAACTTGAAGAAGTTTTAGATTTGGATGAATTAGAATCCAAAGTTTATCTAAATTTACTTAGAGCAGGACCAATCACTGCCAGTGCACTTGCAAAAGAATTAGACATAGACAGAGCAAGAATGTATAGAACAGTAGACAAGCTTGTTAGCAGAAATATTATTTCAACAACACTGTCCAGTCCAAAATTATGTATTGCCACAAATCCTCACGATGCATTAAAAATCGCATTAGGGAAAAAAGAGGATGAAGTCAATAAAATAAAAAAATCCGGAGAGGCAATTATTGATAAAATTAATAGTGAAATTACAACAAATCAAATCAATACTGTTCCAACATTCAGAGTAGTTCAAGGTCGTCAAAATATCTATGCAGATATTGCCCATGAAATTGAAAATTCTACAGGTATCATTTACATTGCAACAACATTAGAGGATGTTTCAAAAATGTATTACAGTACAATTCCAGAAAAGATTGCCATCTGTGAGAAGAACGGAGGTTCAGTTAGATTACTAGTAGACATGAATGATCCTAAACTAGCACCATTTGTTAAAAGATTCAATGCTACTGAAACAAGAATTGGAAAATTACCATCAAAAGGAAGAATGGTGGTGCAAGAAACTAAAAAAATGATAATGTCAGATTCTGCAGCTTCATCTCAAAATGCTACTGCAGATTCAGATTTTTCATTATGTACAAACTCATCAGAAATGGTAGACAATATTTTCACATTATGCTCATTCCTATGGGATGCATCAAAGCCACTCAAAACCATCGATGTTAAACAGTATGTTAGAAAAACAAAATATTAGATTTTAATAATTACCTAAAAATAAGAGTTTCATAAAAACGAGCCTAGAAAATTCGAAATCGTTAAAAGGTATTCATTCCCAATTTTGGAAATGGCAATAGAAATCTACGATGAAAATAAACTAAGAGACTTGCCTGATGAGGAAAGAATGTTAGTTTGTGAAAGAATCATCAAAAACGATAGTGATGAATCAAAAAGATGGGATGCAGTATGGTTAATCGGGGAATTAGCTGAAAACAAAACAGATGATGACCCATTATTTAGAAAAGCTGCAGACCTGATGGAATGGGTATTGAAAAACGATGATAACGGAGTGGTAAAACACGAAGCATGTTATCAAATTGCAGGAAGAAACATGAGAAATAAAATTCCAACATTAGTAGAATCAGCCCTAAATGACAAAAGTATCCTAACAAAACACGAAGCAATTGAATCCCTGGGACTCATGCGAGCATTTGAGGCGATTGATTTGATTAGAGATGCCGAAGTAGATCCAAGTATTGATGTCAGGGAAACTGCAAGATTTGTAATCAAAAGATTATCCAGATTACAAAATCAAGGCGAATACAAACCAACCAATATTTTGTAATTTGATTAAATTACAATTAATTTATTTAATATCATCATACCGTAAGGTGTTTTTTTTTTGGTTTCATCCAATAGAGATTTATAAAAACAAAACAAAATAAAATCGTGAGCAAGGATGAAATAGATCCAAAGGAAATTCCAGAAGTAGTACCGGAGAAAGTAAAAAGTTCCTTTGATTACAAAGCATTTCTGGCAATTGCAATTTTAGTAGTTTCATTTCATGTCAGTATAAATTATTTGATATCTGGAGATGATGCAGATACAGCAGTTTCAATATTTTCAATGTTTGTGCCACTTTCACTTGCAATTATCGGATTTTCAGTAGTTAGAAAGTACAAAGGAACTCAAGTTTTTGGAAAAGCATATTTGGCATTATCCTTGGGATACCTGAGCATATTTTTTGCAGAAGTAACGTATGCAGTATATGATATTGTTTATGATATCGAACCTTATCCATCCATTGCAGATATTTTCTTCTTTTTACTATATCCGCTATTATTGACATATCTTTTCATAAACATCAAATTCTTTGCTCCAAACTTAGATAAAAAATCAAAGCTGTGGATAATTCTAATGCCATTAGTCGTATTAGTAGGATATTCAATACTATCCACAACTGAAGGGGAAATTAGCATATTTGAATTTGATTTCTACTATGGAATCGTGTTTGTTTATTCTGCAACACTCACATTGGCAGTGGCAGTAGTAGGCGCATCTATTTTCAAACAAGGTGCAATTGGTAAAGCGTGGTTAATTTTGGTCATAGGTATTTTGTTAAACAACATAGGAGATATTTGGTATTATAATTTAGAGTTGATTGAAGGGTATGATCTTCTACATCCAGTTAACATGTTTTGGTATTCAGGATATCTAGTTGTGATTTATGCACTACTCAAACACAAGAAAACACTTTAGAAATTATAAAATTTCTCTAAAAAATTATTTATGAATGAATTTGAACTGTTTGTAAAATAGAACTTTCATTAAGCAAAGTATTCTTTAGTTGAACTTTAACTGCAATATCATTTTTAACAATGTCAACTTTGACATTATCAAAAATTGTTTCATATTTTTTGACTTTTTTACCATCATGTGCTAACTCAAATCCATTTGCTACAAGTAATCCATGATTAATCAAATAATTTATTTTTCTATATCCAGATGTTTGTGGGATGTTGCAAGTTTCAAGAATTTGTGCAATTATCAAAGGCACATCCATTACAGACCCAAGTATTGCTTTTTTGTCTTGATCAGCAAAAGACTCTAAGAACACTTTTGAAAGTTCAGGATCTTTCATATGAATCCAATTTGAAACTGTTTGTTTTGATTTTTCAACTTCAACAATTTTTTGTAAGAATTTTTGTTCAAGACCATCTGCACCTGCACCAAAGAATTCTCTTAAAACACTATCAAATTTCTGGAAATTTTTAATTGCTTGGACTAAACCGAGACCGTGTCTTTCCATTAATCTTTCTTCGATTTTGTTTAATGTATCCTTACCCAAATTTTCCTCTATAGATTTTCGTAAAGAAGGAACAAGTAAGTTGTCTAATCCATTTTCCATTACCAAACATGATAACATCTTATCTAATAAACAGAGTGTCAAAACATTTGTGACAAACATTCCTTTTTATATTAAAATTAATTTACCAAAAAAGATCGCAATGCGAATTATTTTCGATCTATCACAATGCATACATTGTAACTATTTGTACAATGTTGTAAGTATCGAAAATAACATACTAATCCATATCACCAAAATTGGGAATAACATAGTAGAGAAATGACGATAATTGTAAACATAGATCAGAGGATAGAAGAGTGATTGCGCAGGAAAAACAATTGCTAAAGAAAACAGACAATGTTTCCATTAGAATAGATTCAGACCTAAGCAGTAAACTTCATGAAAAATGCATAGAACAGAAGATTAGTCTAAATACACTAATCAATCATCTATTAGAAAAACAAGTCAATTGGCACGAGCTAACTGCAGAAATGGGATGGGTTTCAATGTTCAGATCAACATTTAGAGAATTATTCGATTCCATCCCTAAAGAAAATATTGAAAAAATAGCAGAAACAACAGGAACATCAGATTTAAAAAATTCATTGAACTACCTGTATGGATACATAGACTTGGATTCAATTTTAGATTTATTCAAAAAAAGATGTCTTAGCACCAATGTTCAATATAGAGAAATAATGGTGAACGGAGTAAGAAAGATCATAATACAACATGACTTGGGGAAAAACTGGCCATTGTTAATTGTAGGACAAATGAATTCAATTCTGAATGAGGTCGGATATAGAACACTAAATGAAGAGTACAATAAACTTGGATTTTCCTTTGAAATTGTAAAAACGGAGGATCTCTAAACAGTAAAAAATTACGCACGTAATTTCCAAAAAATCTAGGATCCACCTATTAAGGATAATCTTATTTCCAAATATGGGAATAGATG
>DAOWGL010000136.1 GCA_030637455.1 Candidatus Nitrosopumilus sp.
CACCTTTTGATAAAATAGAAAACTATGGCGGTTTTACAGATGGAGATAGAGGAGTTTTCTTAGCAAATCATTTTCAAGCAAAAAAAATTATTTTGATTGGAATGGATTTTGGAGATCGAATTGGGAAATACTCAGAAACCAGAAAAAAAGATAGAAAAATAAAATTGATGAAATTAAAAAGAGGTGAATTTCTTTTGAAATGGTTATCATCCTTTACAAAGGCAGAATTGTTTACCACATCAAAGCCAATTGATGGTTTTAAAAAAATATCATACAAAGAACTAGATATCATAATTACCTAGAATGCATTTAATACCCATTCCACATTAATTAAATTATGAAATTCTCAGAGGAACAAGTAAAAGAAATTGTTGCCTTGAAAGATAGTTTGATCGAGCAAATTGACAAACATCAGGAAGGAATAGAGATGTTAGAAAAAAACATCACAGTTTTAGACTTGTTCTTAAAAGACTCTAGTTTTACTAAAGCATCTCAATTAAAAATAAAAAAAGAGATAGAACCAAAAGCTGAGATCATAGAAAAACCAGTAGAAAATTCAATTCCAATTAAAAGAGTCAATGATGGTAAGATTATTGCCAACGCATTTGTCACTCCAGATCAGGTCTCCATAGTTTTAGATAATGAAATTATAATCAATGCAGATACTCCACCTTTCAAATCATTCTTTTTAGATAGAATAATTGGTGAAATGAAAAAGAAAGATGTTGTTGAAGTAGAAAACGGGAAGATCCAAAAAGAATCAGTGATTGATTACATTGTTAATAAAAACGGGGCAGACATTAGAGAAATTATAATTAAAAATTATAGACAAAAGGAAAGAGTTAACGAATTAATTAGCACCGCAGGCTGGTCATTAACTAGAATGCTTGAGAACATAAACAAGTGATTGTATGGACAAAATTGTTGTTTTAGATTTTGGTTCTCAGTACAGTCATTTGATTTGTAGAAGAATTAGAGAATTTTCAGTTTATGCAGAACTTGTTCCGTATGATATTAGTTATGAGGAATTACAAAAACTAAATCCCACAGGAATAATTTTTTCTGGCGGTCCATCAAGTGTTTATAGTTCAGATGCTCCAATTCCAGAAAATAAAATTTTTGATATGAATTTACCACTACTTGGAATTTGTTATGGACATCAATTGATTGTTAATAAATTTGGAGGGAAAGTAAAAAGGGCAAATAAAGAATATGGTTCATCATTACTAACAATTGATAGTGATAAAGATCTTCTAAACGGAGTTGGGGAATCAGTTAGAGCGTGGATGAGTCATGGCGATGAAGCAGAACAAATTCCTGAAGGTTTCAAAGTGATTGGACATACTGAAGGTGCAAAAGCAGCAGCAATTGCATATGAAGAAAAATCAATCTACGGTATTCAATTTCATCCAGAAGTAGTACATACAGAGCAAGGTACAGAAATTTTAAAGAATTTTGTTTTGAAGGTTTGTGGTGCAAAACAAGATTGGACCATGGAGGGTTTTGTCGATTCAGCAATTGAAAAAATTTCAAAGATAGAAGGAAATGTGCTTTGTGGAGTAAGCGGGGGTATAGATTCTACAGTTGTAGCATTATTAATTCACAAAGCAATAGGTGATAGGCTAAAATGTGTTTTTGTAAATAATGGATTGTTACGAGTAAATGAAGAAAAAGAAGTTGAAGAGATGTTCAAAGGTAATTTCAAAGTAAATTTCACATCAGTAAATGCTGCAGAAATATTTCTTGAAAAATTAAAGGGAATAGAGGATCCTGAGAGAAAAAGAAAGATCGTGGGGGAAGAATTTGTTAGAGTTTTTACGGAATTTGCTGAAGGGAATGGTCCTTTCAAGTGGTTAGCTCAGGGTACATTATATCCAGATGTAATTGAAAGTGGAGTATCAAAAGGACCTGCAGCAGTAATAAAATCTCATCATAATGTAGGTGGACTACCTGATTGGCTTAATTTAGAAATTTTAGAACCATTAAGGGAATTATACAAAGATGAAGTAAGAAAAATTGCTAAAATTCTTGGAGTTCCAGAAAAACTTTTCATGAGACATCCATTTCCAGGTCCTGGACTATCAGTTAGAATAATTGGAGAAGTGACTCCAACAAAACTTGAAATTTGTAAAGTTGCAAGTAAGATTGTAGAAGAAGAATTGATAGATGCAGGTTTGTATGAAAAAGTATGGCAAGCATATGCAGCAGTTGGTGATGACAGAGCCGTAGGGGTCGTTGGAGATGAACGCAGATATGGAAATATAGTCATGATCAGAGTTGTAGATTCAATCGATGCAATGACTGCGGATTGGACAAGATTACCACACGGATTATTAGAAAAGATGAGTAATAGAATAACAAATGAGATTGAAGATGTAACTTGGGTCACCTACACCATTTCAAGTAAACCACCAGCAACCATTGAACCTCAATAGGGATTAGAATGGAATACGAAAAAATCTGTGATGAAATTTTAGAATGTGATAAGGATATTCGATATGTTGGGATATATGATTATGGAGATCTTTATGACAAAATGAAGCCAGGACTAAAAAGTCATTTATCAAGAGAAGAAACTGAAATGTCATTATCTCAAGCAGTGTATCGTTGGTCTACACGTAAGAAAACTGCAGATAAAATTGGAAAACCAATTTATGCATTAGCCAAATATGAAAAAATTTATCGAGTAACAATTCCTATTGGTGGTGCAGGGTTAATTTTGATTAGTATTGAATTAAATACGGATGTAAACATGATTGTAGAAAAAATTATAACAATTAAAAATAAACATTCTTCGTAATTTGTGATTGATATGGATTTTCATGTTTTTGACTCATATGTAAAAGCAAAAGATGGGCATACAATGCATTTTGATGTTGTTACAGATACGAGTGATTTAGAAAAGGCAATTTCCTATGCGAAAAATTGGTTAAAATCTATCGGAGAAGAATCATCAACAGTAACTGCAAATGAATGTAAATTTTGTCATACTCAATCAGTACCAGAAGATATGGAGATTGAAATAATGACTGATGGATATTCTATTTCAAAAATGGAAGGATGTCCTAATTAATTTACATCTATAATTTCTTCCGAAATTAAATATTCTATAGCAGATAATAGATCATTTTCTGAAATTGCTTCTTCTGCATACCATACAAATATGTCATGAACCCATGTAGGAATTTTAGATTGTTCTGAAGTTTGAATTTCTAATGATTCAACTTCAGTTTCAACTTCAGTTTCAACTTCAGTTTCAACTTCATCTATATTTTGAGTAACAATTACAGGCTTGCTAGATTGAACTATAGAAAATGTAGAGGATGTAGATGTTAGACCATATTCAGAAAAAATCCTTAAGCTATAATCACCAACAATATTTCCTTCATCGTCATCAGGTTCAAGGTAATGCAATATCTGAACTCCGAATAAATTATCTTCTATGACTCTAGGTAAAATTTCAGTAGTTTTGATAATCTCTCCATCACTTAATCTAGATATCTCCATAAAGTGATAACCATGTTGCGGATCATAATTTTGAATTTTAATGTCAGCTCTAATCATTTGTGGATTTTTATCTAAATCAATTACATTTCCAGAAATAAAATCTATTGAAATAACAGGTAATTCTTCCAGTCCATAAATGGAATTTACTTGAAATAACATAATTATTGAGAAAAGCCCAAGTATTATTTTTGAAATCAATTTTTATCTGAAATTAATTAAATTAGATTGGTTATATCTATAGTAGACGATTTTTTTGATAAATAGTTCCAATTTGGAAGATTATTCTAGCATACATGCACCAAAAACACCTGCTGAATCACCCAATTTATTTTTCAAAATAGGTGTATCAACTAGGTCAGAAAACACCTTATTGTAAATAGATTCTTTGCCTTCAGTATACAAAAAATCGATATTTGATAAACCACCACCTAAAACAATTGCATCAGGATCCAAAATATCAATTACATTAGCAAGACCATACCCAAAATTCTCTAAAAATTCATTTTTCCATTTTTCCCAATTCTCATTATCTGTACTAGTAAGAATTTCAGAAAGATGTTGAGATTTTCCTGTCAATTTAGTCCAATGATTTTCCAATGAAGGACCGCTAATGTACGTCTCCACACACCCAGTTTTTCCACAATAGCAAGGATTTCCATTTCTATGTAATGTATGATGACCCCACTCACCGCCAATGTTTGTTCTTCCTGGATAGAGTTTTTTGTTAATCATTATTCCTCCACCTACACCTGTTCCTAGTATAACACCAAAAACCAAATCAAAATCTACAACAGCACCCAATGTTGCTTCAGCCAATGCAAAGCAATTGGCATCATTTTCCATGGAAATTTTTTTGTCAATTTTATTTTCTAAATCTTCTTTTAGGGATTTCCCAATCAAACATTGTGTGTTACTATTTTTAATTAATCCAGTTTGTTTAGAAATTGCACCAGGTGTACAAATCCCTAATGAATAATTAGATACATTCTCAGATATTTCCATCACTAAAGATGAGATAGAGTCTAGAATTTTTTGATAATCATTTTGAGGTGTAGGAATTCTTTTTCTTTTGATTACATTGAAATTTTCATCTAGCAGAACTGCTTCAATTTTAGTGCCACCTAAATCAACACCAAGTTTGTACATGAATTATTTACAGAAATTAAAACGCTTAAGCTTAACTAAAAATTTTATCCCATTCCACCAGGGGCACCAGATATTGCAATAACATCATCAATTCTAAGTATCATGCATGCAGCTTCTGTAGCAGATTTGATTATCTGTTCTTTAACTACAATTGGTTCTACAACGTTGATTGCCATCATATCTGCAATCTTCATATTTCTAGCATCAATTCCAGTCCATTTTTGACCTTGATTTTGTCTTGCTCTAAGATTAGCCATTGTATCAATTGGATCCATTCCTGCATTTTCAGCGATTGTGAGTGGAATCGTTTCTAATGCTTCGGCATATTTTTTGATTGCAAGTTGTTCTCGACCATCAAAATTATCAGCCCAATCTTTGAGTAATGAGGCTGCAAATGCTTCAGGTGCACCGCCACCAGCTACAATTGCTGGTTTTTCAAGTACATCTTTTACAACCATTAGAGAATCATGAATTGAACGGTCAACTTCATCAATTACTCTTTGGGTTCCACCGCGAATTAACATTGTAACTGATTGTGGATGTTTACATCCTTCAATGAAGACCCATTTATCAGACTCGACTTTCTTTTGATGTGCTAAATCTGCAGCACCAAGATCACTTTCTGAAAGATCATCAAGATTACTAATTACACGTCCTCCAGTTGCTTTAGAAAGTTTAATCATATCACTTTCCTTAACACGACGAACTGCCATAATACCATATTTTGCAAGATA
>DAOWGL010000021.1 GCA_030637455.1 Candidatus Nitrosopumilus sp.
AATTAATTAGAAATGGTCTATTCATATCAAGTCGTAAAGTTTCAAGCAATCTCTTTTGTACAAGGAACTCATTGGTCCCAATCAGTAGGGGACAAAGGAATTCTTTACAAATCACTTAAAGATCCATTTTCAAAACTTATTGTTCAATCCTCTAATGGTTCAAAAAAATTATACCATGTTCCAAAAGATAGAACTGTTGTTGTAACTAATGATACAATACATTTCCTAGGCGAAATTGCTTAATTATTTAAAAAACTGATCAACTTGATCTCTATATTTTAAAGCAATCTTTCCAAATTCTGTAAAATCATCTGCAGTTGGATATTTCATTTTCATTGCAAATTGATTGACAAATATTGATAATGCACTTCCAATTATTAGATTGTATACCCCATCTGCAACATTATTTGAGTATGGAAATGCTACTCTGATAAATGGAAGATATGTTTCAGTTTGAGAAATCATTAATTTGATATGCTTTTCAACAAATTCTTCTACATCTGCAGGAATTGGCATAACTACACTAGTATTTGATTTCTTATAAGTAGAACTTTAATTCTTAGGCATGATTTTTTATCTTACAATTTGTTCCATGTACTTTTCTTTTCCCTTTCTACTTCTTGGGAGACATCTGAGTTGTCTATTACAACAAGGACAAACTAATCCCTCATATTCGACAAACACTTCACAGTAGTTGCATCTTTTTTGTCCAGCAGCATATCTACCAATTTCTGTTGGCTTGAGAGCCTTGTATTTTTTGCATTCTCCTATACAATAAGTCATGAAAATAGTTACAAATTATCTAAAGATAAAACGTTTGATTGCAGTGCACTCATATTTTCAAATTTGATTACAATGAAATTGAATTTATACTGCTAATTCTACTTTTCATTATTGCTTGAACTAGACAGGAAAGTATTTGGGAATATTACAACTAAAGAAATTATAGGTGCTAATCCACCTGCCCTCCCTGATACTAGAGAGAACCTTGAAAAAGACCTTGGCGCATTACTTGCAGAATTAGAACTAGTACCAAAAATTAATCTTGAAAAACTCTTAGAAGAGCAAAAAAATTCTGAAAATCATATTAACAGTAGACCAGGTGCAATGGCTCTAGCTCAGGACAAAATTCAATTATTTAATGAATATAATGAAAAATATATTCAATCAATAACAAAAAAATTACAATCTTAATTCTTTAATCTGCCTAGTTCTATTTTTCTTCAGGCTCTACAGTTTTTTCTTTGATAAATCCGCCTTCAATTTTATCATCTATAACAACATCAGATATTTTTTCAACTACTATAGAACCGTCATCTTTAGGTTCTTCTGGAGGTTTAACAAATCCACCTTCAACAGATTCTGGTGGAGGGATTTTCTTTGATTTTCCTAAGCCAATTGTTGTAATTACTACTGATGATAAAATAATAAAGAATATCAGTTGTGGGTATGCATCTGCATTTGGTAATCCCATGGTAATTGGATAAGTTGCAAGTACTGCAGCAGCTAATCCTCTAGGAATCATAGAGTTTGTTACAGCTCTATCTAAAAGTGAAAATCGTTTTGTTAAAGTAATCTTTACAACTAATATTCTTCCAAAGTATACAGCAATTGTCATCAAAACTCCAAATATCAGATATTCTATTTGTCCGAAACTTGCCATCAATCCTACAAACACAAAGAAAAATGATCGTACCAAAAATGTCAATTGATTATGTGTTGGATCATCCAATTCAATTCGTGGCAATTTGAATCTGAGAATTTTTGCAAGATGACTTTTGTTTCCAATCATTAAACCAAATACTAGTGCTGTTAATGCACCTGATTCTCCAAAGGAATTTGCTAAAAAGAATAAAACAAACAAAACGCCTAACGTAAGCATGTAAGCGTGTTGTGCATTACCAAGTTTAGTTGAAATATACATCCAAGGAATTCCAACCCCAAATCCAAGTACTAGACCAACTATAATTGCACGTCCTATAGTCTCTTGTAATGTTTGAAGATCAAAGTGTCCTGCTAGAATTGCTTCAAATAAAATGAATGCAACAATAGTGGCTAAAATATCAGTAAGTGCAGATTCAAAACTAAGCATTGATTTAGTTTCTTCTGAAATTTTGATATTTCTAACCAGTCCAAAAACTATTGCAGAACTACTTCCACCTACAATAGAAGCTAATAATATGCTGTCTAACCATGCCCATCCTAAAGCAAAATGAGCAGCAATAGAAATCATTACTACAGATAGAACAAAACCAAGAACAGCTAATGTTACTGAAAAATGAGCAGTTTTGATAACATGTTTGATATCTAGATTTAGACCTCCATCAAACATGATGATAATCAACGCAAGAGCTGCAAAATATGGAACAACTTGAATTACAGCTTCTGGTTGAATTAATCCAAACACTGGTCCGATAATCACTCCAAGAATCATCAAAAATGCTACATCCGGTATGCCTGTTTTTTTGAAGAATGCTTCTCCTGCCACCCCTAGAAAAATTACTACACCTGCTGCAAGCAATATCACATGAGCTTCAGCAATTGGTCCATTGTGAATCGATAATGTTCCAATAGAATTTTGTAACTCTGTAATTTTATCAAAAATCATACTTGTATCAAAATTTGACAATGGTGGCATATCTCCTGTTTGACCTCTAAACAAATTCAAAATCGACAAAATTATGAGATTCATTAATGTCTGAATGTAAATACATCTGGATAAAAGTTAAACTCGAAAATTCAGTATTTTTAGGCTTCTATCTGATTTTTAAATAACATATTGTAGACAAATATTGTGAGTGCTACAAATCAACTTCGTGCAGATCATGATCAAGTTCGTCGATTAGAAAAAATAGTATCAAAATGTGCTGCAGAGCTATACAAAGGCACGACAATACCATTTTCAGATTTAACAAAAATCACTATAGTAATTTCAGAATTTGTTGACACAATTCATCATTCAAGAGAAGAAGATTCGTATTTTCCATGTGTTGCAAGTTATGATTCTTTAAAAGAAGAAATTCGAAAATTCATGATTGAGCATGAGTTTGGAAGGAATATTGCTAGAAAAATATCAGACCATCTAAAAAGATGGAAAAATGGGGAAGATGCACAAGAACCTGTATCAAGATATCTGAGAGCATATGCAATTTTTCTAAATGATCATCTTAACAAAGAAGACAAATTCTTTGATACTGCAGAGGCTGAAGTTTTATCAAAAGAAGAAGAAATTGAAATGTATGAACAATATAGATCAATTTTTGCAATTGTAAAAAAAGTTGAAGAACTAATCGCAGATATTGATTATTTGGAAAATCAACCCTGGGCTAAAAATTAACGTAAGCTCTTTATGGGTTATTTAGAAATTTTATTCATGAAACCTTTCATTCTTTGGATGACTGGTCTTCCTTGTTCAGGAAAGACTACGATTGTAAAAGATTTGCAAAAAGATATTCCAAATTTGGCAATGCTTGACGGTGATGAACTAAGAGAATGGTTCTCTCCAAAAGACTTTTCAAAAGCAGGCCGTGATGAGCATAACAAAAAAGTTGCCCATTTGGCAAAGCTTTTGTTAAAACATGGTGTTCCAAGTGCAGTATCTCTTGTATCTCCATATCTTGAGAACAGAGAAAATGCTAGAGAAATTATCAATGCAGGTGATCAGTTTGCAGAATGTTATGTAAAATGTTCACTAGAAAAATGTGAAGAAAGAGATGTCAAAGGTATGTATGCCAAGGCTCGAAAAGGAGAAATCAAAGGATTTACCGGAATTGATGATCCTTACGAAGCTCCAGAAAAAGCAGATTTGGTAGTTGATACAGAACATGATTCACTTTCAGACAGTGCACAAAAAGTAAAGGACTTCCTCAAAGGAAGAAACCTACTCTAATTTTTTAAATTCTTCAATTATTTTATTATGAACTAAACCATTTGTAACAAGAATTCCATTTTGATGATACACATCTTTGTTGTTGTATGTAAGATCATTTCCTAGCATATCTGTCATTTTACCTCCGGCTTCTGAAATTATACAATAAGAAGCAGCCGAATCCCACTCTTTCATTTTGTTTGTTGTTGTAATGTAAGCTTCAGCTTCACCGGAACTAATCTTTCCAACTTTCAATGAACTCCCAATACTTGTGAAATCTTCAATACCTAATTTTTTAATGAATGATTTTTCTTTATCTGATAAATGATGTCTAGAACCTACAGTTCTACATTTTGGGACTTCTGAAATTTTGGTAACAGAAATTTTTTCCCATTTTTCATTTGAAAATCTAAATGCTCCACTACCTTTTTGTGCAACAAACAATGTATTTTCTGTAGGCCATCCAATTACACCAAGAATTGGTTTTTTATTTTTAATTAAGGAAATCATAACTGTAAACTCGCCTGTCTTGTCAATGAAATCTGAAGTTCCATCAAGAGGATCTACTATCCAAATTGTCTCTTGTGTTATTCTCTGTAAATCATCTTTATCTTCTTCAGATAAAATCCAATGTTTTGTTTGTGACAAAATCTCTTTAATGACCTCATTACTTTTTAAATCAGCATCTGTAATTGGAGAATCATCATTTTTTGTAGATGTTTTGTAATCTTTTTGATAAATTTCTAAAATTGCATTCCCTGCATCAATTGCAGCTTTGATGGCAATATCTAATTCAGGAATTTTATCAGAAATGGGAATATCTTGCAATTAAAATTACCTAAGTTGTGAGTTCTGGTTTTAGAGTCCAAACCACTCCAAGAACTATGAATGGAATTGACATTACTCCAATGATGGCAAGTATAGTGTTGAATTGCACTGTTGATACTTCTGGATTATTAACTATCCATGGTAGAGGAAGTGATATAATTATCCAAATAACTCCTAAAAGTATAATCAATTTTGCTTTTGCCTTTCTATCTTTCATTGTGTTTTCTCCTTTGTTGTTGTATTAAATCCCTGTGAATTCATTTAATTGATTCCCCCCCATCTACAGTCAATATTGCACCTGTTGTCCACAATGCATCATCTGAAGCGAAATACAAAACTGCTTTCCCAATTTCACTTGGTTGTCCAATTCTACCAATAGGATGTTCACTATTCATGAATTCTTTATCTTTTTCAGTCTTCAAAAATGGTTTTGTCATATCTGTGTCCACTACTCCTGGGCAAATACAATTAACTCTGATCTTATCTTTAGAGTATTCTAATGCCCAACATTTTGTTAATAAAATCAATGCAGCTTTTGATGCAGAATATGCATCTGCATTAAATCCTTGGTATGCCTTAATTCCAGCATCTGATGAAATGTTAATTATTGAACCAGATGTTTTCTGTAAATAAGGAATTGCTTCCTTGGTAAATCTATACTGCCCTGTAAGATTTACATCTAATACTTCATTCCATTCATCCTCATCAATTTCATGTAATTGTTTTATCTTGGGAAATATTCCAGCATTGTTTACAAGAATATCTAATTTACCAAATTTTTCAATTATTTTATTTACAACATTTTTTACATCTTTTGAATTTCTAATATTAGCTGCAATACCTATTGCATTTGGAATCTCTTTTACTGCATTTTCTAATCTATCTTTGTCTTTTGCAGTAATTGCTACTGTGGCACCATTTTCTGATAGAATTTTTGCAGTTGCTAATCCAATTCCACGACTTCCACCAGTCACTAGAGCAATTTTACCAGTTAATCTCAACAACATCCAAACTAAAATTCGTAATTTATAGATCCATTAATCAAAAACAGTCATGAAAAATTATATAAAAATTAATGATTTATTATAAAATTTCATATTAAATTTTAAATACTTGGAGTTCCTATTGTAATTAATGTCGAAAGATATAATTGCTATCGACTAAACCTGCGTAGCCCCGCAGAACGAAAAAGGTGTTCAGTTGTTTAAC
>DAOWGL010000048.1 GCA_030637455.1 Candidatus Nitrosopumilus sp.
AATTTTAGTGGGGTTTAGCTTTTACGCACAACAATAAAAGATCATACTAGTCTAGCTGAGCTAGCTTGGTGGAATTATGGTTGCATATTGCATGTAGGCACAAGTGTTACACCCCCCCTCCAAATACCTGTTTTTGAAAATTTCATAATGTGACTAAACATACTAATTTTCAGGGGGGGTTTAACGCCTAGCCTTAATTTTGTAAATTTGGTTATTTTAGAAAATTTTCTGAAATTGATGTAATCCAATTAAAAATTTGCAAAAATAGACTGGATGAGAGCATTTGAAATTCACCAAAGATATTATTTGTTGATGCAAATGTCTCATTAATTGCTGATTCATTAATCTGTAAATTGAATTCATACATGTTCTATCTGAACAAAATTTTGATTTTACTCTGTGTGTGCACTATTGGACACACATTTTATGTAAAATAAGGGAGGTTTTTTGAAAAAATACCGCCAAACTATACTTTGTTCTATCCCAACATCACAGATGACATCAATTTATCCACTAAACCTAGTGTGCTTGACATCATTTGATCAGCCATAGATGTTGCAGATTCTACTATTGAATCCATATTGAGCATATCCATTAATCCCATGAATTTATTTGGAAAATTTTTGTATTAACCAGTTGTATGTTTAATCAAATTACACACCCGCCTCTAGGTTTTAATGAAAAATAGGGGGTAAATGCCCCCCTGAAATGACTTGTTATCAGTTAGATTTTTTCTACTCTGATGGTGATTTTGCCTTTTTTAGCAGTGTTTACTACGTTGAGTGCTTTGTTCATTACACCCATACCAAATCTTGACAGTTCTGCTGTAGAAAGGCTAAATTCTCTTGGTTGTGATTTTGTTTGTTTTGTTTTCATACTGTATTATAGTGAATTTTCGATATAAGGTCCGCGTAGAACTGATAAATCGTCTATTTTTCTAAAATGTCTTCAGCAAGAATCTGGCTGTTCTATCATATTTTTCAGAAACACTCTCAACTGCTTCAAGCATTGTTTGTTGATTGATGTTTTCTTTGTCATCCATTACTACATAGACTCCAACTTTTTGTTTTCCATCTTCAGTGATGATTTTGTTAATTACCTGTATTGAATTACAATAATCGTTTACTTTTTCCTCAAATTTCTCTTTCTCTTCTGCAGTAAATCCCAAATATCTTGCAATTTGGCTATTTTTCATTACTACTTTTGCTCCTATTACTAGAATGCCTGGTTGACCTTTTGGTTCAAACACATCAACAGGAATTCCAGACTGTCCTGCATGTTTTACGAGAATCTGAAAATTATTTTCAGGATTTTTTACTTCATCAAAAGAAAGTCCTTCATGGATAACCCATCTTTCAACATTATCTCGCATTCTAGATGCACTCATGGAAATTCTTTCAAATTAGTTCTATATGATTCTAAATCTCAATGATTACCATACTAAATTTAGAATGTTTCTAAATTCGAGTTTAGAAATAATGGTTTTCTTTACCTAGAAAACAAGACATTGTTTACTATACGTTAACGTTAAAGCCTGAATCTAAACCTGGAACTGTTGCTGCAATCATAATATTGAGAATTATCCCAATAACCATAAACACAATTCCAATGTACAAACAATTCCTTGCCTTATGTGGATCATCTCGTCTTAAAATAAAAAATGCAATTATTCCGCCAATCATTCCAAAGAAAATTGGCAACAAAAACCATGCATTACTTCGAGTTTTTTCTGGGTATGACATTATCTTTTACCTTTATTTTGCAACCACAGCTTTTTTCTGCAATTGTGTAATCTCGATTTCAACTGTTTCTAAAGGATCCTCTACTTGATTACGTTTTATCGAAAACATCTTTGGTTTTTCAAAGTCATCTGTACAATCTGGACATGCGTAAACTAGTACTCTGTGTTCATTGGGGGCTTTGGGGTTTGACAATCTTGGATAGTACACCAATCTTGCACTACAATCAACACAATACCTGTTGGCCCTTCTAGTTCTGACCAATGTAAACCTCCTGCATCATTCTAAGTATGCGATCATCTATTAGATCTATATTGTCTAATAGAGTAAACCAATTGCTAACAACCGATCAATATTTCTAAATTCGAATTTAGAAATATATTAAATATTGTTCTTTGATTATACTGTTATTGTAGAAATAGAATGTTTCAAAACTCGAGTTTAGAAAGAAGCGCCTCCCACCAGACTTGAACTGGTGACCAACCGGTTAACAGCCGGTTGCTCTACCACGCTGAGCTAGGGAGGCACCACGATTGTACCTTGGCAAAAGTGATTTAATCTTTGCGACTATACAAAATAAACTAAAATTTAGAAAATCCTTAGTTGAATTTTGCAAAAAATTCTTTAATTTCTTTTGCATGGCTTTCTACTAATTCAATAATTTCCAGGTGTTCATCAGCTGTTGGTTCTCTTTGATGCACAATTTGAAATGCACTAAGTGCCGAACCTACCATTTCACCTACAAAAAAGCCGCACAAAAAATCACCAATATTTCCACAATCCCATGTTTCGCTGATTCTTGGAGATGCTCCCGCAGATTTGTATAATTCTAGAGTTTGTTCTATTAAATCAGTTGTCTGTTTTGAAAATTCAGGATCAAGAGTCATCGGTTAACTTTAGATTTTACTTGTCTAAGCCTTTTTTCTTTTCAAATGCATAGATACCATCAAGGAAAACTCTATGATCTTTGTTCTTTACTTTGGATCTTAATTCTATGTTAGCTGCTGTTTGTGTAATGTCAGTCCATACTTAGCCAGTAAGTATGACGTCTTCCCCTTTAGGAACTACTTTGGTGTTACCAACAATATTTGTTAATCTTGGTGCACGTTCTCCTTGGAAGTTCTCAATTATGATTGTCTTTCCATCTACTTTGACAGTAATTGGAAAGTGAGAGAATATAATTTTCATTTTTATTGTGTATCCAGTAATTAGACCTTCGCAAATGTTTCTGATAATTGATCTTGCAGTGTGTAAT
>DAOWGL010000083.1 GCA_030637455.1 Candidatus Nitrosopumilus sp.
CAATTTGATGAGTCTTTCAATTCTGGAAAAACTAAAGTAGAAAAGTTAAAAATTCCCCTTACAATCTAAATGGAGAATTCTATGAAAATATGCCTAAATTTAGTTTTGATCTTTTCAACTCCCTTTCCAAGTGTAAGCGTTAAATATTCGACCAAAAACTGTTTTTCATGAGTAAACCCGCTGACCTTGGTTCTTTGAAAATTGGATCATACATTCTATTACCACATACTGATCAACCTAGTGGGGAGCCATGTAGAATTGTAGAATACGATACATCAAAACCTGGTAAGCACGGTTCAGCAAAAGCAAGAATTGTTGGTCAGGGTGTTTTTGATGGTCAAAAAAGACCTCATGTTGGTCCAGTCAGTATGCAAATTCACATCCCTCTGATTAACAAAAAAGTTGGTCAAATTATCTCAATTAATGGTGATATCGTTCAAGTTATGGATTCTGAATCATTTGAGACTATTGACATTTCTTTGATTGATGATGAAGTCAAAGGTAAATTAGAAAATGGTCAAAATGTAGAATACTGGGTTGTAATGGATAGAACTAAAATAATGCGTGTTAAGAACGATTGATGATGCTGATGATTATCGGAAAAGCCGTCTGATTTCGTGATGACGATTATGAGTATTGAAGCATCTTTTTCTATAAACTTAAAAATTTATTGAATTGAATATTTTTTAGATAATGAAATTAGCTTCTCTTTTTTCGGGAGGAAAAGATAGTACATATGCAATCCATGTTGCTAAAAAACAAGGACATGATGTAAAATGCCTGTTGAGTGTATTTCCAAAATCTGATGAGAGTCATTTGTTACATCATCCAAACATGAAATGGACAAAATTACAATCAGACTCGATGAACATTCCACAATTAACTATTACTTCGACTTCTGATGAAACTGATAACGAATTAACCCTTATTGAAAATTTATTACAAAATGCAAAAGATCAATTTCAAATTGAGGGATTGGTTCACGGTGGAATACAAAGTAAATTTCAAAAAGATAAGTTTGAAAATGTTTGCTCAAAATTAAATCTAAAAGTTATTGCACCCTTGTGGGATACTGATCCCGAAAAATACATGAATGAATTAATTGATTCTAATTTTGAATTTATTATGACTACTGTATCTTCAGATGGATTGGATGATTCCTGGTTGGGAAAAATCATTTCAAAATCTGACATAGTTTCGTTGAAACATTTGTCTGAAAAATTTGGTTTTAATTTAAATTTTGAAGGAGGTGAGGCTGAAACATTTGTAATTAATTGCCCTCTCTTTACAAATTCGATCAAAATTAATCAGTTTGAAAAAAAATGGGATGGCTATAGAGGAAGGTTTGAAATAGTGGATGCGGGATTGAATTTCAATGCTTGATGGTCTTAAGACTAGTTTAGGGGATGCAATCAAAAAAATTGTAAAATCGTCAGGCATAGATGAGGAACTAATCAAAGAATTATCAAAGGATGTTCAAAGGGCATTACTTCAATCTGATGTTAATGTGCGTCTTGTTTTGGAAATTACTAAACGCCTTGAAGAGCGTGCACTAAATGAGACTCCTCCGCCTGGACTCTCTCGAAAAGATCATATTGTAAAAATCCTATATGATGAACTTTCAAAATTACTAGGTGATGAATCTGAATTTGATTTTAAACCTGGAAAACAAAATAAGATTATTCTACTTGGAATTCAAGGTAGTGGAAAAACAACTGTAGCATCAAAACTTGCTAAATTTCTAACAGGCCAAGGATACAAAGTTGGCGTTGTAGGGGCAGATACCTACAGGCCCGGAGCATTAGTTCAACTGAAAACCATGTGTGAAAAATCAAATGTTGAAGTGTATGGTGAAGAAAATAACAAAGACTCTCCAAATATTGTTAAAAATGGACTAAAACATTTTGCAGGACAAACATTAGATGTAATTCTAATTGATACAGCTGGTCGTCATAAAGAAGAACACGATCTTTTAGAAGAAATGGATAGAATTAACAAAGTAGCAGATCCTGATTTAGCTCTTCTAGTAATTGATGGTACGATTGGACAACAATGTTTCAATCAAGCTGAAGCATTCCATAAGACAATTCCAGTTGGTGGTATCATAATTACTAAATTGGATAGCTCTGCAAAAGGTGGCGGTGCTCTTGCAGCATCAGCAGCTACTGGTGCACAAATAATGTACATTGGTACTGGTGAGAGAATAGATGATTTAGAAAAATTCTCTCCTACTAGATTTGTTGGAAGACTACTTGGCATGGGTGATATCCAAGCCGTATTGGATTTGGCTAAACGATTAGAAAATGAGGGTGATGATGTACGAATGAAAAGAATCTCTAGTGGAAAAATGAACATGGAGGACTTTCTTTCTCAGTTAGAAGACGTTAGCAAAATGGGTTCGTTACAAGGAATTATTGATAGTATGCCTGGACTTTCTGGAATGGTAAAAGGTGATCAAGTAGGTCAAATGGAAGGCAAAGTTACAAAATGGCGATACATAATTCAAAGTATGACTAAAGCAGAAAAAGCAGATCCTGAAGGATTACTTAACTCATCTAGAATCAAAAGAATTTCTCGTGGTTCGGGATGGGCTGAAGGTGAAGTTAAAGAATTAATTAAAAATTATAAAAATTCTAAGAACATGATGAAAGCATCAAAGGGTAGACAGATGCAAGGCACTCTTAGAAAAATGGGATTAGGATAATTAATAATACAAATCCCAATCCAGCATGTCTAATTATCAACAAATTATCCCTATAGCAAATAAAATTACTAAAAAATATAATTTATGTAATCATTGTTTAGGTCGATTATTTTCAAAACAATTACATCTTTCATCAAATAAACTTCTTGGTAAAAAATTAAATCAAAATTCTATCGAAAAATGCTATGTGTGTAGAAACCTATTTGATAATCTAAATCATTTTTTAAAACTCATGCTTGACAAATCAATTGATTATTCTTTTAAAACATTCAATATTGGAGTTATGATAAAACCCTCTATTGTTGATAGGGATGATTTTATTCGTTCTCAATACAAACTAAAGGGAATTGATAGCATCAAGACTGACATTACAAAAGAAATAGGGAAATTATATTCGAAAAAGACAAAAAAAACAATTGATCATCTTGATCCAGATGCCACTTTTACTTTAAATTTCAAAGAAGAATTATGTGAATTACGTTCTAAATTCATTATTCTTTCTGGACGATATGTCAAGGCTGAGAGGGGGTTTTCTCAAAAACAAAAATCATGCGATAATTGTTCTGGAAAAGGATGTAGAGTTTGTAATTTCCATGGTATTTCAGAATATGATAGTGTGGAGGGTGTTATCTCTAAACTACTTTTTCAAAAATTTGGAGGTACTACTGCAAAATTCACATGGATTGGTGGTGAGGATAAATCTAGTTTGGTTTTAGGAACTGGAAGACCTTTTTTTGTAAAAATACAAAATCCTCATAAAAGAAATGTAAAATTATCTAATGTCTCAATTGATTCTATCAAAATCAATCATTTAAAGTCAGTTCATGAATCTCCAAAAAAACCTCTTAAATTCAATTCTGTTATCAGTGTAAAAATTTCTACTGAATCTCAAATTGATTCTAAAAGTCTTAAAAAATTAAAAGATCTCACAATTAGTCCTGTGATAGTTTATGAAAAGTCTGGGAAACGTTCAGAGAAAAAAATTTTTGATGTGAAATCTAAAAAAAATTCAAAGAATATGTTCACTCTCATTATCAAGGCTGAAGGGGGTCTTCCAATCAAACGATTTGTTATTGGTGATGATATTACTCCTGGAATTTCAACTATTCTTGATACTCCCTGTGAATGTGTGGAATTTGATTTTCTTGAGATTGAAATACAATGATAACAATTAACTAGCACTAAATATCGTAAATCATCATGCCAATGAGAAAAAAAAATAAACACATGAGACATGCTGATCAAAGGGCTGATACACGTAAAAAAAAGAAAGCCGGCAAACCACGTTCCTGATCTAATCAACCTATTTACATTCAAAATTGTCGAGTGGTAATGTTGGATCCACTAGTACGTTTCAAAGATGCACATTCTAAGGGAATTATTCCTGTTGATATTTTTGATTTAACAATGAAACGATTTCCACTTGTTATTGAAGGAATTAATCGAATTGAAAAAGCATCTGGAATTCGATATCCTATAGCATACGTTGAGCCTTCCCTAGTTATTTCATCACCAAATCCCAATTCATATGAATTTGGAATCTTATTTGCAAGAACTATTCCTGTAATGTTTGAAGAAAAATTTCAAGTTGTTATTCAGATTTCTGCCCCATTGATTGCATATGGTCTAAAGGGAACAATTCATGCAATTTTGGCTCATGAGTTTTTACATTTTTTGGATTTGATGAGAAAAATCTCTAAAATGGAATTGCTATCTGATGAGATTTCTGGAAATTTGTTTGAAAATGTTTACAGTGATGAAACTAGGCTGTTTGAACCACGTGTTGTCTTTAAAGATCGTACTTTACTAAATCATATTACAAAAAAATTTCCTGCGGGATTCCGTGACTTTAAGCTTGAAGATAAAGTAATGAAATTCTGGGCTGAGAAAAATCTTCCAAAGACCAATATTTCTTTAGATACTAATACAGTCAAATTATCTGCTGAATCTCTTTCAAAAATAAAACTTGATCCTGCATTTATTTCAAAAATGGAATTATTGGAAGAAAAAAGTTCTAAAATCCACAAAAAACAACTTTATTAAAATATTTCACTTGCTATTTTTTTATTTTTAAATGAATTCGCTATTGCTTGCCAGTATTTCCCTAATCGTGAAAAAACATCAGAATTACTCATATTCAAACTAACAATACTGTAACAATGTTTTATTCTAATATGTTTTGAAATATTCTGTTTCTTTCGTAATCGTTAGATAGATTACGTAAATTTTGTGAATCGTACTATATTCGATATTCCTAAAATTGATACGACCTTTCTCTGCATAATCTTTAGGGAGATTATGAACTATTTTCATTTTTTATTTTTTAGTTAATATTACCACCACTCTTGAAAAAATCCATGATATCTTACATACTCATAAACTGTAGTCCAGGTTCAGAGGAAGAGGTAATCTCTGAGATTAGTTCAGTTGCAGGAGTAATTGAGGTAAACG
The DNA here is from genome assembly GCA_030637455.1 of Candidatus Nitrosopumilus sp. GTDB lineage: Archaea > Thermoproteota > Nitrososphaeria > Nitrososphaerales > Nitrosopumilaceae > Nitrosopumilus. The sequence continues at coordinate 5,156 of DAOWGL010000083.1, forward strand.
GGGTCTTTGGAAAATATGATGTCTTTGTAAAGATATCATCTGAAAATCCTGATGCAATGGAGAAGATAGTATCTCAAATTAGAAAGATCAAGGTGCTCAATAGTCATACTCTTCCTGTAGTTTATGGGCAGGGTGGAACAATCGACAAATAATAAAATCTATCTAAATTCATAATCCTTAGGTAGATTACGTAATCGTATATGAGATCACATAAAATTATCAATCCTGATTATCTACAAGAATATTATAATATGGAGGTATGAGGAATATGTTATGGATGAATTACCTTTTTGCACTAGATGTAGAAAGGTAAGAACTTCAAATACTACTTTGATTTGTTCTGATTGTTTAAATTCGTAATCTGTAGGTAGATTACGTATCTTTTGTACTAATATGGTAATAGATTGATATTCATGTATGATTTTCATATAAAGTATGAGGATAATATTTGGCTGAAAGAGTATGTTGTCCTCATTGCCAAAAATTCCTAGATGAAGGTTTTCTACAAAGACACATCAAAGCTTTTCATAAATCATCATCCTAGAGTGAGTTTTAGGATTATTTTAGACCTTTTTCTAGAATTTCATTAATTACTCTTGAAAAACTTACAGATGATGAAGATTCTTTTATTTTCTTTGCTTGTAATGTTCTTATCTTTTTTGCAATATTACTATCCAACATGATTGTAATTCTGTCTGCCATGACTAATTATTTTTTTCATCGTTATTTTGAATAACAAAATATGTTTAATTTACAAAAATGTCAAACAAAGTAGAATATTTCCATGATTGGGAATATGACATCTCTTTCGTAATCTGTAGTTAGATTATGCATGGAGGATTTTACTGTGATTGTCGTAATTAGATTGATTTTCTTATTTACTCCTATCATATCAGACGAACAAAATAATTGCACTGCATTCTTACCTCTTTTGTAGACATCATGTATGGTGGTATTGATGGCAAAGCGTGTTACTGTAGTACTTGATGATGACCTCATAAAGAAACTACACGAAAAACAGGCAAAACAAATCAAAGAATCTGTGATGTCAGTAAGCTTCTCTAACGTGATAAATCAGACATTACGTAAACATATCAAATAATTCGTGATCATAATGACAAAACCTTGCAAAAATTGTGGAAGTGATATGCAAAATGAAAATATCACTCACTGTTCTGACAAATGCATATTTGAAAGTATAAAGAAAAGCAAGAAATTTGGAAATCCTGAAAATCCTCCAGATTATTCTGCATAATTCTATGCAAAAAAATCATTGTTCGTAATCTTACTATGGATTATGAAAGGATTAAAATCTTTATGGTCATATATTAGAAAAAGTAAAAAATGAATTAGAAGAAGTTAAATTTATCCTAAAAAAAATAGTTGAAGTAAAGATGTCCAAAGAACCTGTTGAACTCAACGTATCGGCATATATGACAAAAGATCTAATTACCGTATCTCAAGATATTTCATTTTTTGACGCAGTTACAAAAATGTACAAAAACGGAATTGGGAATTTGATCGTAATCGATGATGACAAAGTCACAGGATTACTAACTGAGCGACAAATTTTACAGTATTTAGTAACTGAAAAAATTATC
>DAOWGL010000175.1 GCA_030637455.1 Candidatus Nitrosopumilus sp.
ATCTGAATTGTAAGAATGGCAAATGCAGATGACCCCATTCCAAAATATCCTATCATACTAATCATTGCAATACCAGATCTAAAACCAGCAAGTTGTTGTTCTGCTGATTCTTCTATAGTTTCTGCAAGAAAATCATCATTAGGAAATGAACGTAAAAAGAATTCCTTAACTTCAAATGCTTTAGAAGGATCATTTAGTTTTACCATAAATGAACCTGTATCTCCATGTCTTTTCATCATATCACGTAAAGTATCAATATGAATAACTGCAGTATAATCAAATCCTTGACCTCCAGGTGATTGTGCAATTCCTGAAACAGTAAATCTTCTAATTTGATCTTGACCAAATCTATCAACTACAAGAACTTTAACACTGTCTCCAACTTCAGCTCCCCCAAGATCCCTTGCGACATTAGAACCTAATACAATAGAATTTCTTGAAAACACATAACTTCCTTCTAAGACAGTCTCATGAACAGTTGATGCTCTAATGTCACGAAATGGATCAATACCAACTATCGGAACTCTGGTTTCTTCAATGCGTTTTCCACTTTTTGTCATATTCATTTCTGCCGTCGATGAAAGCCGCGGTGTCACCGCATCAACATATGGAATTCTTTCAAACCAGCTAACAATTGATAAGTCAGATTTATCAATATAGTCTGCTTCATCAGTTACTAAAATATCTCCATTTCTATAATCGGTGATGTCTCTAACTATTGCATCAAACAAACCTTGAAAGATTACAAAGTTTACATGAATAACTAAAATTCCAATTGTTACTGCTAAAACAGCACCCATCAAACTACCTTTTTTATTGAATAGCATTCTTTTTGCTAACTTTAATCGATAATCCACGAAATAAATAAAATAGTCTAATATATAATGTCTATTATCTATAGTACTAACAGTATAGACAATTTTATATAAAATTAGTTATTTATATTGTTAATGGAGTTATTTTAGGTGATATAATGGACAATTTAGATATTAAAATTCTAAGCAGATTATTGAATAATTGCAGAGAATCTGACAGGCAAATAGGCATAGAATTAGGCATGTCAGGTGGAGCCGTCAGAGCCAGAATCCGAAAAATGATAGAAAAGAAGATAATTGAAGAATTTTTTGTCAAAGTTGAACCTCCAGTCTTGGGCTATGGAGTATTGTATTTTGTTGTATCAGGAGAAAATATTACAGAAATTTTAGAGCAAGCAAGTCTTGTAGGTGAACCATATTTTGTGGTACCTTGTGTTGGTGGAATAACAGTTTGTGGAATTTCTATAAAAGAAGATATCAATCAAAAAATTGAACTTGCAAAAAAATTGATGAAGGATGTTAGAGTTTTATCTATTTTTGAGGCAGAAAATCCAGGATTTAGTTCAAATCTTACAAAAACAGATTTAGAAATTCTAGAAGAATTAATCAGAGATCCTAGACAAAGAATAGAACAAATTGCAAGAAATACAAAAATGTCAACAAAAACAATTACAAGGTGTATAGAAAAATTACATGAAAATGAAGGAATACAATTTACACTAGTTTATGATCCTAGAAAAATTGAAAATTTTATTCCTCATGCTATACTTACTTGGATAGAAGGAGATCTAAAAGGAACTCTAGAAAGTTTGAATGATTCATTTTCTGATTCATATTTACAAATTCCATTTATAGCAAAAAATCAAATTGTTTTGTTTATGTACAGTGACAATATTTTTAAAATGGATGAATTGACACAAAAAATTAGGAATATCAAAAATATAAAATCAGTTGACTTGTTCATTCCAAAGAAGATGTCATTTTACATAAAGTGGATAGAGAAAGCTATTAATGATTTTAAAAAATCACCAAAATTACATTTAACATATCAAACCAATTAAATAAGAATAATTTCATATAAATTCTATGAAAGAGAAGAAGATCTATGAAGGAAAAATTTTAGGTCTTAGTGTTTATGATGGTAAAATTGAAGGTAGAAAAGTTAAACGAGAGATTATCAAACATAGAGGTGCTGCAGCCATGCTTGCATTTGATGAAAATAAAAAAGTAATTCTTGTTAAGCAGCATAGATTTCCACACGGGTATGTTTTAGAAATTCCTGCTGGAACATTAGAAAAAAAAGAAGAACCAGTAAAATGTGCATTTAGAGAATTAGAAGAAGAGACTGGATATAGAGCCAAAAAAATGACTCCTCTCATTACTTACTATCCATCAATTGGGTATAATGCAGAGATAATTCATTGCTTTTTAGCCTCAGGATTGAAGAAAATATCTGATTTGAAGCTTGATGAAGATGAAATTTTATCTGTAGTAAAAATGGATTTCAAAAAACTCCTTTCAATGATAAAAACGGGTAAAATCCAGGATTCAAAAACAATATGCGCAGTTTTAACATATGCTGCAAAGAAAAAATTATACTAGTTATTCATTATAGATAGGCTGCACAAGATCTGCAACATCAGCCCAAGATTGTGCAATTCTTTCAAACATGTACACAAGATCAAGGAAATCTAAAGGGATTTGTTTTTTATTTCCTAATGTTGTTCTAAGTAAACTAAGTTTTTTTTCATATTGTTTATGCATAGAAATTGCTTCAATAGCTAAAAATCTATCAGGTTTTGTAAAAGCATCAATAGATTTTTCTGCAAGTTTATTAAAATCTTTTACAACGTCATAAATTTTTTTAGAAAATTCTTTTGATAATGAAAAATTAAAGATAAAATTAGAAAGCTCAACAATAGAATCACCTGCATTTTCAAGAATATTTGCAGCAACTCTATAATCAAGTACATCAATATTTTCTAAATTAAATACGTTGGATAGTCTTTTGTCAACTAATGTACTTCGAATTAAACGAACTAGTAAGAAGTATTGCCTATTTACTTCAACATCACGATTAGATAATGTTTGAAGATTAGATTTATCATCTAAAATTAATCCATTTAATACATAATCATACATTCTAAGTGCAATAGAACTCATTCGTTTGAGAATTTTTGATGGATTAAGTGTTGTTGCATCTAATAGAAATTGCATGTTAATGTGAGATGCATCCTCTTCAATAATCTCCATACCAACTAATCGTCTCATTGAATTACGGATTTCTTCTCGATCTTTTCCTGGAATAATAGATTTTGAATTAATTACAATAATATCAAATCCTAAAAGATATGCACCTGTAATGTTTGCAACAATATTTTCTTCTTTAGATAATGGATATGAAATTACGAGTTCTTTTGTTGGTCGTGTTTCTTTATTTGCAGATATAGAAACACTATCTTGGCCAGTTTCTATTTCAACTTGACTACCTTTATCGAGATTATTTGCATCAACCCACTCTTTAGGTAATGATACTAGTATACTACTTCCAATTCTTTGTAGGCGTCGAATAAATTTAGTCAATTTATACTAATATAATTAATTTAAGCCATATTCTTATATTTTGTGTAAAGTTTAAACTCAGATCAATGGAGGCGACAGCATTTTGTCCAGCACACATTACAGGTTTTTTCAAAGCCCATTTAGAAGACCATGAGAATAATTTAGAAAATTTAGGCTCAATGGGAGCAGGTTTTTCAATAAATCAAGGAGTTACAACGAGAGTAAAAATAGAAACAAAAGATAATCAAAAATCTAATTTTAAAATCACAACCCATGGATATCAATCAGACAAAACAGATGTTTCACAATACGTATTAAATGAATTTTTAAACTTAGGAGAATTTTCAGACAAGTTTTTTGATATAGAACACAACATATCCGTTCCAGTTGGTTATGGTTTAGGTTCTAGTGGTGCAGTTGCATTATCATTATCATTTGCATTAGATCAAGCACTTGAAACTAAATTAGAGAAAACAATGATTGGTCAAATTGCTCATAATGCGGAAGTAAATTGTAAAACAGGACTTGGAGATGTTTTAGCATCATATCATGGCGGATTTGAAATTAGAATTAAACCAGGGGCACCAGGAATTGGACATGTTGAAAAAATTCCTACAGATAAAATTTCAATTATTATGATTTGTTTTTCTCCAATTTCTACAAATAAATTCATCAAAGAACGTTTGTCTCAAATTAATGGATTAGGTGGAAAAATGGTAAATCAATTATTAGAATCAAAAGATTATGATCATTTTCAAGACATGTCATTAGAATTTGCAAAATATGTAGATGTAATGACTCCTAGAATGCAAAAAATAGTAGAAGAGTTATCTAAAAATGAGATTAAATGTGGAATTGCTCTTTTTGGAGAAACAATTTTTTCCATGGTTCCACAAAAAGAGGAATCTAAAGTTTTAGAAATTTTACAAAAATATTCTGATGGAATTTTAATAAAATCAGAATTAGATGATAATGGAGCCAAAGTTTTAAACACTTAATTAAAAATCATGTCATTAATTCCCAAATCTCATCCTAGAGCTAAATCTCTTTTAATTCGTGAGAAACTTGTTGAAGGATTTGATAAGGGACTAGTTGCTAAAGAAGGTCTTTTGGCTCAAGGTAGAGGAGAAGCATTTGATTATCTTCTAGGAGAGAAAACAGGTAAGGCTGCAATACAAGCTATCAAGGCTGCAGCAGCTCAATTACTTTTAGCAGAAATGCCAGTTATCTCAGTTAATGGGAATATTGCAGCATTATGCCCAAAACAAATTGTAAAACTATCAAAACAAATCAAAGCAAAACTTGAAGTTAATCTATTCTATACTAATGAAAAAAGAAAGGTATCAATCATTAAGACTTTGAAAAAAAATGGTGCCAGTGAAATTTTAGGATCTAAAACTACATCATCTAAAAAACTACCAGGAATAGATTCTGCAAGAAGAATTGTAGATAAAGATGGAATTTTTGTAGCAGATGTTGTAGTAGTTCCTTTAGAAGACGGAGACAGAACTATGGCACTAAGAAAAGCTGGAAAAATAGTCATAACATTTGATCTAAATCCCCTCTCTAGAACATCACAGACAGCAAATATTACAATTGTAGATAATGTAACTAGAGCAATTGATTTACTAATTAATGAATCAAAAAAACTATCAAAAAAGAATCAAAAGAGTCTTCAAAAAATAATTGATAATTTTGATAATAAGAAAAACCTAAGAGAAAATGTAATTCAAATAAAAAATAATTTGGATAGGAGAGCCAAAATTGCATAAAACTGTTCAAGATATTATTAATATGAAAAAAGAGAAAAAGAAAATTTCTGTAATTACAAGTTATGATTACACTCTAGCTTCATTATGTGATAAGGCAGGAATTGATGTAATGTTAGTTGGGGATAGTGCTGGAATGGTAATGCTTGGATATGAAAATACAATTCATGTTACAATGGATCAAATGTGTATGTTTACTGAAGCTGTTAGCAGAGCAAGAAAAAATTCTCTATTAGTAGCAGATTTACCTTTCATGTCATACCAGGCTAGTATTGAAGATGCCATAAATAATTCTGGTAGATTAATCAAAGCTGGTGCAGATGCAGTAAAACTTGAAGGTGGTTCAATTATGGCTGAAACAATTAGCGCAATAGTGGATGTAGGAATTCCTGTAATGGGGCATATTGGACTTCAACCACAAACTACGATACTTTCAGAAGGATACAAAGTTCAAGGTAAAACAAAAGATAGTGCAATGAAGTTAATTGAAGATGCTAAGGAACTAGAAGACGCGGGAGTTTTCAGTATTGCTTTAGAAATGATTAGTCATGAGGTTGGACAAATTATTTCTGAATCAGTTAACATTCCCACTATAGGAATAGGTTCTGGTGTAAATTGTGATGGGCAAGTATTGGTTGTTCAAGATTTGTTAGGTATGTATGATAAAATTAAACCGAAATTTGCCAAAAGATACATGAATTTATCTGAAGATATTGTAAAATCACTTGAAGAATATAGAACTGATGTGGAATCAGGTTCATTTCCTGCTAATGAAAACTCATTTTCAATGAATGAAGAAGAATTAAAGAAATTACGTGAAGCACTTGGCAGTTAAAAAGAAAGCAAAAAGAAAAGATCATCCATCTTTAGACATAGTTAGTTCACATGGTGTAGAGTTATCTGGGAAAAAAATTGTATTGTGTGTAGCAGGTAGTGTTGCAGCTTACAAAGCAATTGAACTTGCTAGATTACTAATGAGGCATGGTGCTGATGTAACATGTGTTACAAGTAATGCAGTCACAAAACTGATTCAACCAGAATATTTCAAATGGGCAACAGGTAATGAAGTAATTACAAAACTTACAGGTGAATTAGAACACATTAGATTAGCAGATTATAATCAATCTGATCTTGTAATAGTGTATCCTGCAACTGCAAATACATTAGGAAAGTTAGCCAATGGAATTGATGATACGCCTGTATCAACAGTTCTTACAGTAGGATTTGGATCAAAAATTCCAATTTTGATGTGTCTAGCAATGCATGCATCAATGTATGAAAATGCAGCAGTTAAAAAAAATATTAAATTTCTAAAAAATAAAATTGAATTTCTGTCCCCTAAACTAATAGAAGGTAAAGCAAAATCTCCTGAACCAGAAGATGTTTTAGAGAATGTGTTAAAGAAATTTGGATTTTCATCTATATTAAAAAATAAAAAAATATTGATCACTGCAGGGCCAACTGTTGAACAAATAGATCCTATACGTGCAATTACAAACCATAGTTCTGGAAAAACAGGAGTAAGTTTAGCAGCAGAATTAATTTCTGCAGGAGCTAAAGTTACGTTTGTTTATGGGCCAGGAAAAGAAAAACCACCAAAGGGTGCAAAAATCATCAATGTTTCGTCTAGTAAAGAAATGCATTTAGCTGTAAAATTAGAATTAAAGAAAAAATTTGATATTGTGATTATGGCTGCAGCTGTTGCAGATTATGTACCTATAATTCAAAGTAAAAATAAAATGAAAAGTTCAAAATCAAACATGACTATTAGCCTCAAAAAAGCTCCAAAAATCATAGATCAAATAAAAAAATATCAAAAAAGCGTATTACTTGTAGGTTTTAAGGCAGAAACAAATCTAACAAAAAATCAATTAATTAAATCAGCTGAAAAAAAATTAAATGAATCATCAGCAGATATGATTATTGCAAATGATGTTGGTTCATTAAGATATAAGAAAAATCCTCAAAAAAACCAAGTGATCATTGTAGATTCTAAAAAAAATATTGTTTCAGGATGGATGAGTAAAGAAAAAATTGCCAAACTTATCAGAAAACAAATTGAAGTAAAAATTAAATGAAAAAATCTGAACTTAGAAGACTAGTGGTTGAATACAAGGAAATTAAAATAAAATTATCTAAATCAAATAATGGAAAATTGATAGATAAATTAAAACTGATAGAGCATAGATATTATCATGAAACAGGTAGAACGTTAAAATTAGATTTAGAAAAGATTACATAAAATAGATCAAATAAGGTGTAAGTAGTAGATGGAAATTATTCATTCAGAATACAAACAGCGAAATATGAAAATTTGGAATGAGATTGCTCCTAGATATCATAAAAGATGGGCTAGTGTAAATAAAGGAACATTTCAAAGTACAAAAAAATTAGTAGAATTGGTAAATATCAACAA
>DAOWGL010000190.1 GCA_030637455.1 Candidatus Nitrosopumilus sp.
ATAGATGAAATATTTTCCACAAGTTTTTGTGTTTTATAGTTTTGATTTTTATTAAAATAAGATCTTACCCTATTTTTCAAATTCTTGGCTTTACCAATATAGATAATCTGGCCATCAAAGTCTTTCATTAAATAAATGCCAGGATCAGTGGGGATTGTAATTTTAGAAATATTAAAAGTCATTTTTTTAATAGATTCTTCAAATATTTTCCAGTATAACTTCCAGGTGCTTTTGCAATGTCTTTTGGAGTACCAACTGCTATTACTTTGCCACCCTCATCTCCACCCTCAGGTCCAAGATCAATTAACCAATCAGAATTTTTGATTACATCCATGTTATGCTCTATTACAACTACAGTATTTCCCAAGTTAACTAAGCGATTAAGAACATCCAATAATTTTTGGACATCTGCAAAATGTAAGCCTGTTGTAGGCTCATCTAAAATGTATAGAGTCTTTCCAGTACCTCGTTTAGATAATTCAGATGCTAGTTTTACCCTTTGAGCTTCACCACCAGATAGTGTAGTTGATGATTGTCCAAGTTTGATGTAGCCTAAACCAACATCATATACAGTTTGTAATTTTCGTTGAATTGATGGAACATTTTCAAAGAAATTTAATGCCTCATATACAGTCATGCCTAAAATATCAGAAATGTTTTTTCCTTTAAACAATACAGATAATGTTTCAGTGTTGTATCTTTTTCCTTTACATTCATCACATTTTACATATACATCAGATAAAAATTGCATTTCAATTTGTTTGACACCATCCCCATCACATGCAAAACACCTTCCATCAGCTACATTAAATGAAAATTGTCCAGGGGCATATCCACGTTCTTTTGATAATGCAGTATTTGCATAGAGTTCTCTAATAGGGGTAAAAGCACCAATGTAAGTGGCAGGATTTGAGCGGGGGGTTCTACCAATCGGGGATTGATCAATTGCAATTACTTTATCAATATTTTCTAAACCTGTAATATCCTTGTGCATTCCAGGTCTAATGTTAGATTTGTAAAAATGATTTTGTAATGTTTTTAACAAGACATCATTAATCAAAGTAGATTTTCCTGAACCAGAAACACCAGTTACAGAAATAAATAACCCTAAAGGGATTTCAATATCAATTTCTTTAAGATTATTTTCAGATGCTTTACTTATCAATAAAGATCCTGAACGATTACGAATTTTATCATCTAAATTTATCAAGGAATTGTCTTTCAAATATTTGCCAGTTACAGATTTGTTATCTTTCAAAATTTGATTTACAGTTCCTTCAAAAACAACATTTCCACCATGCACACCAGCTCCCGGACCTAAATCTATCATCCAGTCTGAATTTCGTATAACTTCCTCGTCATGCTCTACAACTATGACTGTATTTCCCAGATTTCGTAGCTTATTTAGCGTTTTAATGAGTCGAGTGTTATCTCGTTGATGCAATCCAATTGTGGGTTCATCTAGAACATACAAAACTCCAGTTAAATTAGAACCAATTTGAGTTGCCAATCTAATTCTTTGTGATTCACCACCAGACAAAGTTGAGCTTAATCTGTTCAGCGTTAGATAATTTAATCCAACATTCATTAAAAATTCAAGGCGTTCTTTAATTTCTTTTAAAACATCTCTTGCAATGTGTTGTTCATTTGTAGTTAATTTTAATGAAGAAAAGAAATCATAGCAATGATCAATTGACATATCACATACATCCATTATTCCTTTTTCATTAATTTTAACTGCAAGAGATTCAGGTTTTAGTTTTCTACCATTACATGTGTTACATGGAGTATCTCTCATGAATTGTTTTAACCATTCTCTTTTTGATTCTGAATCAGTTTCCATAAACGTACGCTGTAAATTACTCAAAACACCCTCAAAGGAATTAGTTGATTGCCAAGATGAATCTCCCGACTTTGAACGATAGGTGAAATCAATCAAATCATCAGTGCCATGTAAAATAATTTTAAGATGTTTGGGTTTAATTTTATTAAAAGGAGTCATTAAATCAAAACCAAATTTTTTCCCTACTGCTCTTAATGCTTGGCGTCTAAATGCAGAAAATCTACCACTCCAGGGAACAATCGCTCCATCTAGAATAGATTTTGTTTTGTCTGGCACTACCAAATCTGCATCAAATTCCATCTTTACCCCTAAACCATTACAGGTTTTACACATTCCAAAAGGGGAATTGAATGAAAAAGAACGTGGTTCCAAATCACCTACAGTTAATCCACAATAGGGACATGCATTATTTTGGGAAAAAATTTTCTCAGATTTATCTGTGGCAATCATTACATCTCCTTTGGATGTTTTGATTGCAGTTTGTATTGCCTCAAAAAGTCTAGAACGCTCTGATTTTTCAGTTGTAATTCTATCAACTACTATCTCAATATTGTGCCATTTTTGTCTATCAAGAGGAGGAATTTCATCATCCAGGCTCAAAATTTCTCCATTTAGGCGGATCCTAGAATAGCCATCCTTTTTGATTTGTTCAAATAATTTCTCATATGTGCCTTTTTTCCTCTGAACCATAGGAGCCAAAATAAGTATTTTTTTTCCTGAAAAATCTTGGAGTACTGAATCGCAAATTCTTTCTATAGACTGAGTAGAAACTTTGCGTCCACAATTAGTACAATATGGAATTCCAATTCTTGCAAACAATAATCTCATGTAATCATAAATTTCTGTAGTAGTTCCAACAGTAGAACGTGGATTTTTACTAGTAGTTTTTTGTTGTATTGCAATTGCAGGGGATAGACCTTCAATAGAATCAACGTCAGGCTTATCCATCATTTCTAAAAATTGTCGAGCATAAGACGAAAGTGATTCAACATATCGTCTCTGCCCTTCAGCATAGATGGTATCAAATGCCAAAGTAGACTTTCCTGAACCAGATA
>DAOWGL010000082.1 GCA_030637455.1 Candidatus Nitrosopumilus sp.
AGTTTTTGTGCTAGTTTTTGTGCTAGTTTTTTTAACAGTTTTTGAAGGTACTTTCTTTGGAGTTTCTGAAACTTTAGTGGGTTTTGTAGATTTTCTAGATTTTCTATCAAAAAATGCCTTTCTTGCAAAGCAAAGATAGGTAGTGTGACCAATTCCTTGGAAGGAATGTCTTGTTTTTCCATCTCTAGCTTCTATCGTTCTGATAATATGTTCAGTAGATTCAATGTCAGTAAATTCATTTTCAACTAGAGCCATGGTTAATTTTTCCAATTGGTTCATTGTAGGGCAAATTGCAAACATAGTTCCACTGCCCTTTAACATCTTTCTAACTTGAGGAATCACAACCCAAGGATCGCCCAAATCAATTATGGCCATATCCATTTCCTCCAACGGCATTTTTTTAGCAGTTTTTAAATCCAAATTATGCTGAGTCACATATTTTGAAACTCCAGCTTTTTTGATATTTTTTGCAGCAATTTTCATAAAGTTTTCATCCACATCAAATGTGTATACATGTCCACGTGGTTTTACAACACTAGCTACAAATGATGTCAATGAACCACTACCAGTTCCAATTTCTAAGATTTTTTGTCCATCACCAATTCCAGCTCTTGCAATAATGTATCCAATGTCTTTTGGATATACAATTTGTGTGCCATGTTGAATTTTCATTACATAATCATACATTGTTGGCTCTAAAAGATAGACATACTTGTCCTTGTTTGTCATTAATCTAGAACCATACTCTTTGCCAATTGCATCAGCGTGTTTGAGGACACCAATGTGAGTGTGAAAAGATTCCTTTTTAGAAATTTTAGCTAACCATTTTTTTGAATTGTTATAGAAGAATAGTACCGGAGAATTATTCTTAATTATAGTCATACATTTTGCCTCAAAATTTTAGATAAGAATCTACTGGTTATTCGTGGCTATAGAGAGTAGAAAGAGATTCGTAAAAAATCACCTAGTTTTTACATCACTATACTGGTAATCTGTTGCGTGATTCCAAAAATCGCGATTACCAAATCGGGTAATCAAAACGCAATAATGAAGAACGGATTCTCCATTCTTCATGAGATTGGAAGGACCTCTTCAGTTCTTTCAATCTCGCTTTAGATTATTTTTCTAAATTTTTGAAAATAAACAATATGCTTAAGTTCAAAATTTCTGTAGAGAACTTGTGAGTGTTAGAACAAGCGTATTTTCAACAAAAGAGATGGCAATAATTATAGGAATTTCAGCAATCGCCTCATCAATATTGTACATCTTATACGTTACAAGCAAGTAATTAGATTCTAAACCATTTTTGAGATAATTATCCAGAATTGATAAACACCGTAGAGTTTGTTACGGCTATCATTTGGGCCATTTTGATTGGAATGTTCTCTTTTTTTTAGATTTCTAGAATTTCATCAGGGTGATCTTCACTCAAATGCTTTAGAAATTCTTCTTCTTCAACATTATTTTGCTTGAAACTACAAGAGGTAAAGATACAGTTGAAATTCAATGATATCATTTTACAGTTCTACTAAAAAAATCAATACGCTTAAAGTTTATAATTATTTGATACAAATTATGGAAGGAGCAGATACTGCCAAATTTGACCATCAGAGAAATAAATCTGAAATAGTAAATCTAGTCAAAGAGATGTTTAGTCAAGACAAATGGGGTGATGAAAAATACAAGAAAAAACTGCAAGAATTAGTTACAAAAGATGAAAAACTAGTTCAAGAAGTGATTAGAAAAATAAAAGAAGAAAAAGGCATAGAGTGACATTCCAATAACCTTAAGTTTACAAATAATTTAGAAACGTTGTGAAAGAGATTTTTGTATATTGTAAAACATGCAAGAAAAAAGTAAAAGCCGTAATTTTGACAAAACATGACAAAGAATATGATGAATCAACTAGCAGTTACAAACGATATGGTATGGTCAAAATTTTACAGCACACCATGGGATTTAGAAAAAACTGTGAGGATACATCACAAATCAAAACAATTGTAGAATCAGACTCTAAGGATAGTAACGGAGTAATGAATTAGATGAGAAATCTAACCATTACAGCATAATTCAAAGCGTTATTTACCTCAAAAATCAAAGTTATGTGCTGATGATTATTACAACGGGTTCTATCTGATTTCCTCAAATTTGATGAGTATTGCCGAATAATGAAGCTATTTCTTGTGTATAGAGGATGGAATTCTAAAACAACTACGCATGATTATTTTTGATCGAACGTTTAGAAATTTAACAAAAAAGTAATCATTTTTGATTCTGGTTTTTTAACAAAAACATAGACGTAAGTGGTTCAATGAGTCAGAGACATCTCGCGGTGTTAGCTGGAAGAGCCCATTGCTCACATAAACTAGTTAATGCAATTTAGTGTCTCCCTAGTAAAGGAGACTGACTTTTTTTCCGCGGTGTGAATAAAAAACACTCTACCCCAAACAGTATTTTAAGACCAAACAAGGTACGATATCAAATTGACAGAAATTCAACTAGATGGTTCAGGTGGATGGATTAATGCAGATCTTACGGATGAGCAAGTAACAAAATCAAAACTTGTTCCAAATATGGATAAGCATTTTTTGTCATCACTTGAAAAATTAGATACTGCAAAAATGTCAAAACACTTTTGCAAACAATGCGATGCAGAGTTTGAGGGTCCTACTCAAATACAAATTGAAGAGAAACCAAACGAAGCAGTTGCAGATGGATTAACTTTGATAGAAAGAGGGCAATACACATGTCACAAGTGTAACTCGATTATCGGAGAATACAGAGTATTTCAGAAAACAGAATAAATCACTAAGTTATTCTGAATTTTTATTTTTATTCCCAGCCTAAATAATGCGTATTCATTAAATACAGCAATTTTGTACTTAGATTATGTCAAATCAAAAATGCGTATCATGTGGAATTGGTTTCTTCTCCCCAACAGGAGCAGAGAAATGTTCCAAATGTGCAGGTAGCGAATCTCAAGGACAAGAAGGTCATGATTCCTGTGGTTGTGGACACAGCCATTAATTCTTTTTTTCTCTAACATGGATATGTCAAACTCATGACAAAAACATCTCAAGAAATGAAAGAACTAGTAGAGGAATTCATCAAAGTTACAAATATCAAATATGAGGATCAAACTGAAAAAATCAAAGAGAAAAGTCAGATTATAGATTGGCAGTTTCATGTAGGAAGTAATGTTATAGTTAGCAAAAATGCAAACAGATCAGATAGAGTTCATGTCAATGTGAATATGAGATTCCCACCCCAAGATGTCAAATTACTGGTAATGAAAAATATATCATTTTCTAAAGCAATAATGGAGATTAGTGAGATTTGCACAATTTGTGGAGTTGGGCATCAATGGATTAAAGATAGTGAAAACATCGCAGGATTGGCAATATTTTCCCACGTAGATGAGGAATCGCTAGATAGAGTATCATTTCACAATACATGGGATAACGTGGCAAGAGTCTCAGGGCATGTTCAAAAAATTCTTCGTTCAAATTTCAGCGGATTTTCAGCTCAAAACAAGATTGATGCAACAGTTGACAAATCAATGTACGGGTAAGACCGAAATGAACATACACTAGTAAAATGGAGCAAAAATGAAATGATTTCCTTTGATCACAGAGTATTAAGCGAATACAGAATTAAAATAGCAAAAATTGAGACACTTGCAAAGTCCATCTTATCTCATAGAGACCCTAAAAGTGAGGAATCTAAAGGTGCCTCTGAATTTCTAAATGTACTGATTAATGAGACAGACAAGTATTATGAAAATAACAGTACTGTACTATCAAATAATGGTAAAAGACCACATGCTCGCTCCAGACTAGCAGAAACCAAAGAATGGAATGAGAATGTTGAGAAATACTATGAGAAAAATCCTAGACGAAGACCAAGAAAATAGATTAGACTAGTTGAGATAATTTTTGAATATGAGTTAGGTCGTTTTCTGCTGCCAAGTTTAATGCCTTTTGCATTTCTTGTTTGTATGCTTCAATGTTTTGCTCATCATTTTTGAGAATTTTACATTCTTGTAAGACTGGAAGTTCTTTGAAATTTTTGTATTGATCATGGGTCATCACACATGTGTATGATTTTGAATCATCTTTGAATGAATATTGGATTTTAAATGGCATTGTAGTGTTTGTCTCCACCAAAATTGTTTGAACCAAATTATTTACGTCGACTGGTTTGGGAATTATTTTGTTAGGCTGCAAAGTTTCCACCCCATCATTCATTGATGGCGAGGCACCCCCCGTAACAATTAGAATGACACTTTTTGGGTTAATTTTTCTGATTTCTTTTAATGCGTATAGCCCATCATATTCGGGCATCATCATATCTAGTAAAACTGCATCAGGATGAAATTTGTTGTAGAGTTGTACGGCTTCTAATCCATTGTAGCCTTTACCAATGACATTAATTCCATGAATTTCTAAAAGTTCAGACATTGAATATACAATATCCTCACTATCATCAATTACAATTACACTAGTCATTTCAATCCCATGCCCATTCCTAGTTTTGATCGATTATGAGATTAACAGGTGTCTGTTCAATAAAGAAATAACACAATAATAATAGTAAATCAGGTTCATGTATTTAAAATCATATTTTCATACTTTTTATGAAAATATTAAATGTGTAATTTTCAATTCTTCAGAATAAATGCTTTCAAGGGAATATTCTAGGACACATTGGTGACGCTCAGATAGTTTGCAGATTAATTCGACTCTCAAGCAATTTTGGTAAAGTTTATTGGTATAAAGCAAATCTAAAGCAGTAATTGGTTTGCACGCCAAGTTGTGTTTTCCGACCTAGTGGCTTTGGTTGCTAGTCGTAAAATCAACCGTTAGCATCTTCGGGTGCTAACGACATCATTTCTTCAATCAATAAATTGGAACGGAATGTTAACTGTCACATAGATTAAGAATATCAAACTAAAAGTTAGACATTGCAATTGGGTTCAACTCCACTGGGATTCCCCTACCATTTTGGGAATAGAAATGAACGCAGATGTCATAAAATTAGGGATTAGTTTTTGGTAATGTTATTGTAAAAATAGTAGGAGATGTTTTTACTGTAATTATGCCCCCATGTTGTTCAATTATTGTCTTGCAGATTACAAGCCCCAATCCAGGTCCAGTCTGTTTTGTAGTAAATAAAGGATCAAATATTCTTGAAACGTTATCAGGGATTATTCCAGATCCTGAATCTTCAAACTCTATGACAAAATCTTTTTCAGATTCGAATGTTCTAATTAGAATTCTTCCATCATCTTTGTCTATAGCCTGAATGGCATTAAGTATGAGATTACTAAATACAACTTGGATTTGTTCAGGTCCCCCAAACTCAATCCAATCAAGACATCCACCACAGGGCGTAAACTTGTCTCTCTCAGACACAACTAGAATGGCATCAAGTTTCTTTTTTCCTGCAGATATTATTGATTGTGATTGCAAGTGTTTCAAAAAATAAATCTTCCAGAGTTATTTTCTAATTTCAACCAAAATATTAGACTCAATAACGCCGTAAATCCTTGCATCGATTTCTTATTGTAACTTCAGTCACATTCGCAGCTTCTGCCATATCTCGTTGAGTCACAGGTATTCTGTTTTTAACACAGGATAGGTATAACGCAGATGCTGCAAGGCCCATTGGTTCCTTCCCGGCTGATTCTTTGCGTTCCTGTGCATCTTTGAGTATTTTGACTGCATAACGTTTTGTTTTTTCTGTGATCTCTAGTTTACTTGCAATTCTTGCAACACATTGAACAGGATCTACAACTGGCACCTTTAGCTCTAATTCGCGATGTATTAATCTGTAACATCTTGTAATGTCTTTTCGTTTAACATTAGATGCATTAGTGATATCTTTTAGTGTTCTAGGTGTCTCAGCGTCTCTGCATGCAGCATAAAGAGATGCTGCAATTAATGCAGAGATGGAGCGGCCTCTTACAAGACTTTTCTCCAATGCTTTTCTGTAAATGTATGATGCTTTTTCGGTTACTGCATTAGA
The DNA here is from genome assembly GCA_030637455.1 of Candidatus Nitrosopumilus sp. GTDB lineage: Archaea > Thermoproteota > Nitrososphaeria > Nitrososphaerales > Nitrosopumilaceae > Nitrosopumilus. The sequence continues at coordinate 6,028 of DAOWGL010000082.1, forward strand.
AAGTGAAAGTTTGTCTTTTAGTGTTGATAACTCACTTAATGCTTGTCGGAGGTTTTTATCCGAAGGCGCATTGACTTTACTTCTACTATCCCATGTTCTTAATCTTTCAATGGTACTTTTCATAGTAGATGTGAGTGGTTTTCCCGATGAGTCTTTGTTCATTGGACTGATAATTGTAGCAAGCCCTCTATCGTGCATCATAAGTGATGTTGGAGCTCCTGTTCTAGTTGGATCTACTCCAGTCTCTTTTTGAAATGATCTCCATTCTGGACCTGATGCATCTAATTTTTCAGAAATAACATAACCACATTTTGAACAAAATTGTTCACCTGTAACTTCATCAGTTAATAAAGAATTTTTTCCACAACGTAAACAGCTAGAATTTGAAAACATTGTTTTTCTCTCCATTACATTTGTACTCTAGTTTCTCTAACACGTTACAATTAGCACTTTTAATCTTAAAAACCACATGTGTTTTTTAGGAACTAGATTAGTTTAGTTCCACATCTAGAACAATAGTTTCCATCAGAAGGCAACTTACATACTGGACAAATTTTTGTTTTTAGTCCACGTTGTTTGAATTTAACAAATCTCAGAAAAGGCAAAAAAATAATTGGTAAAAAGAAAAAAGAGATCCCAATTGACCAAAGAAAAAACGATATTGTAAGAGACACAATTATTATGATAATTGTAAGTTGCCAGTTTGCTCTGCGCATCATGGCTCAAAACTCTTTATGGTTTCACAATTTATGTATCCTGAACAAGCACAAGTAACTGTCAATCCCATAGATTCAAAATAATCCATTAATTTCATAACAAGTCTTTGATATTCATCTTTTGCTAAACTAATTTTGTATGTAACATTTAATACAATGTATGAGATAGTTACATCAGAAATTATTTTTACTAAATCATGTAGGTTGTTTCGGTCATCAATGTTTTCTTTATACACAAAAGTTACCTGTTACAATTTGTTTTTATTGAATGGAGGATAACAATAGTTAACAGTGATAGAAAATTATTCAAATGATTATGATGTCAAGTGTGAACTAGACACTTGCAAAACCTATCCTGCAATTACAGATTCTGAAAGGGGTGAAATTGTTTGTGGGGGATGCGGTCTTATCTTAGCGGATAGCATGTCTAATACATCACATGAAAATAATGGTCACAGTTCAGAAGATTTTATGAAATTAGCAAGAACAGGTCCTGGCATGTCATTGGCAATGCATGATGGGGGATTGTCAACCATAATTGGAACAAATAAAGATTCTACTGGAAAAGTATTGTCTGGAAAAATAAAATATGAATTCAATAGATTACGAACATGGGATCAGCGAAGTAAATCAAGAAATGCGGTTACTTTCAGCAAGGCATTTACTTTGATGAATGGAATGAAAACAAAATTGGGACTTTCAAATCCCATTGTAGAAAATGCTGCATATATCTATAGAAAAGCAGTAGGTGCAAAGCTTACTAGAGGTAGAACTACCGTTTCACTAGTCTCAGCATCAGTATATGCTGCCTGTAGAGAAAACAACATACCAAGAACATTAGATGATATTGCAAAAGCTGGAAATGTTGAAAAAAGAACACTTTCTAGAGATTTTCGAACTATAATCAATAAGCTTGGATTGAATCTTAATCAATATGATACTACTTCATTTATCTCAAAAATCTCAAACAACATGAATTTAAAGGAAAAAACAAAGCGAGATGCATTTGACATACTAAGACGCTGTGAAAAAGAACAGATTACTGCTGGAAAGCACCCTGTTGGCCAGGCTGCTGCATCATTGTATATTTCATGTATAATGAATGGTGAAAAAATTAGTCAAAAAAAGTTTGCAGCAGAATCAGGAGTAAGTGATGTTACAATTAGAAACAGAACAGCATTAATTACAAAAACACTCAAACTATAAACTTGTAATTGAATTAGATATCTATTTTCACATTAGATATTCTAATAAGATAAAATCATGAGATTACTCAAGTTTTTGAGTGCATGCTTTGAAAATAATTTTGTCTTTCACTAGCAATAGTAAGTAGATCAGTTTTGCTTATTACTCCCAACAATTTGTCATGAATATCACAAACAAACACTTTACCCTGTCGTTTTTTCATCATTTGCATAATTGCATCATCTATTTTTGCATCAGGATTAAAAATTATCAAATTCTTTTTTGACATCATGATATCTTGTACATTCTTTTCATTTCTCTTGTTCTCTTCAACTTTTAATGTATCTGTATTTTTGATCAGTCCTAAAAGAATTCCATTATCATCAACTACAGGCAATTCACTCTTGAGATGCATTTGAAAATAATCTAATGTTTTTTGAATGCTAAAGGAACTTTTTATGGAAATAATTTGGGTTTCCATTACATCTTTTGCTACGACATTTTGGAGCAGATGTTCTATCTCCACATAGTACTGGTAGGACTTTACACCTGAATGTAGGAACCAACCAATAACCATAATCCAAATGCCGCCTATAGTATTTCCTACAAATAGAGAAACAGCACCTATGCCCATAAAAAAATACGAAAAAATTATTCCAATTGTGGTTGATGTTTTTGTTGCTTTGTAAAAATCCCCGTTTACTCTAAACAATATAGAACGTAAAATCCTTCCACCATCAAGTGGAAATGCAGGAATCATGTTGAATATACCAAGCAAAAGATTGATGATTACTCCATAAAACATGATGGCTTCTATCGGAGATAATTGAATATTCTCAAATGAAGTAAATTCAAATCCTCTTAAAGAAAATAATAAAATTGCAAAAATACCCGATATTATAAAACTCGTAATAGGTCCAACTATAGCTATTGAGAATTCTTTATGAGCACTTTTTGGCTCTTTTGAAATATCAGACACCCCACCAAAAATAAAGAGAGTTATGCTCTTTACTGGAATACCGTATTTTTGGGACATGAATGAATGAGACAATTCATGTAGTAAAATTGAAAAAAACACAAGTACAGTAGAAATAATGCCTAAAACCCAATAACCTGTTTCATTCAAATCATGAACATATTGGGGCATAAAATAAGTAGAAATGGTCCAAGCTAAAAGAACAAATGCAACTATTATTGTAAAATGTAGTCGTATTCCTATACCGCTTATTTTTCCTACTTGAAGTGACAATTGTGTACTGGTAAAAACATCTAGATTTAATCTGCCTTCATGATTTTCAAAAGTAATATTCACATTGTAAGACAATGTGTACTCAGTCATCAACCAAAACTGATAATCATACATTGGTTTAAAATTCAATTTTTCTTCACACATAACAATGACAGAACTATGTTTGAACGATAACTGCTACAACAGTGTACATCAGATTACAAAAACATTGGAATTTTTATCCCATGCAGACAAATACATAGAAGATGCAAAAAAGGCAGGAGATTCAGAAGCTGAAAAAGTTTGGAATACAATAAAAGCCGACAGACAAAAACATGCAGAGATGTTAAAAGGACTAATTGTAGCAGAGGTAAAAAACGACAAATTCTAGCCATTTTTATTTTTTTATACGTAAGATATTGAATGATTTGTTATGATGGTAATTGTTTGTGGATTGCCTGGTAGTGGTAAAACCACTTTTGCAAAAAAACTCTCTCCATCGATTAATGCCATTGTTTTATCTACGGATAAAATTAGGAAGGAGTTAATTGCATCACCTACATATGGAAAAGGTGAACGAAGACTCATTTATGATGTAATGATACTATTAGCAAAATATCTCTATGATTCAGGTATAAATTGTATCCTTGATGCTACTTTCAATAGAGAAGAGTCTAGAATAGAAGTTAAGAAAAAATTAGGAATTCCAGACAAGGAATTTTTTGTGATAGAATGTATGTGTCCAGAAAATATTATAATTTCTCGTATAAAAGAACGGAAAAATGATTATTCAGATGCAAATGTTGAGGTTTATCAAAAAATGAAAAAAATTTATGAACCTGTACAAGAAAAACATATTACAATTGACACTACATTAGATCCTGAAAAGAATGCAAAAATAGTTTCAACCAAAATATTAGACTCAATAACATTGTAAATGTCTACACTGAAAAAATTTTTGGGTTTGCAGAAGGTATGATATTATAAAATCACGATTGAAAATCATAGTACATATTATAATTGAAAATAAATGAATTCTAATTATGAGTCTAGAATTACCTATAACAGATTATATCGATACTCATCTTAACACCATCTCTAATCAGACCCTCATTACTGAAGCAGGACAGAAAATGATGGAACTGGGCGTAGACAGTGTGCTTGTTTTAGAAGACAATGAGATTTCAGGCATAGTGACCCAGTTAGACATTATGAAAGCAATTTCTAAAAACTTAAAAATTTCAGACCCAGTCCAATCAATAACGTCAAAACCTCTTATTACAATTACCAATACTGCAAATGTTGGACAGGCAATAAAGGTGATGAGAGAAAACAACATACGAAGACTAGTTGTAAAAAAAGATTCTAAAGCAATAGGTACCATTACACAAAAAAAGATTTTTGGAAGTCGTTATAGTAATGCATTTGAAATTCCTGAACTGGAAATGCCTGAAAAGATCAAATGCCCATACTGCTCATCACTTTTTCAGAAAAAAGGTGAATTATCAAAGCACATAGATCAGATTCATATTGGATATGGTGTTTTTCAAGGAAATTTTTCTAAAGCCGATGATTTAGGAAGTATAAGTGCTCCAAGTGATTATCCAAAATCATTATAATTTTTTAATTTATTGTGGAATCACCGTTATGAAAAAAGAAATTATGTATTATTGTATAAAGTCTAATAGTTTCTAATCTGCGGTGAGCCACTGTGATATGCATCAATCTCAAGTACCGTTAATACAAAAAAGATACATATGTTATTTGATTGTGTGAATTGATTTTTATTTTTGATTCCAACGATTAAAAATCGATTTGTTTTTGGCATTGTTTTTGATTTAGTTTTGCAT
>DAOWGL010000047.1 GCA_030637455.1 Candidatus Nitrosopumilus sp.
AATGTACAGTTCCATTTGTTCCAAGAAGTAACAAACCAGTTTACTGCAGTGATTGTTTCAGACAACACAAACCAGATGATTCCAGAGATGATAGACGTTCAGGAAATGATAGATATTCCAGAGATGATAGAGGTTCAAGATCATCTTATGGACGAGAATCTAGTAGAGGTGATAATAGATCTAGAAAACCACGAAATGATAAATTTTTGAGAAAACAAGAGAGTTTCTTTTCAGGTGGTTCAGACAAATTTTTTGAAACAATTAAAGAAAAATTATATGAAATTCTGGGTGGAAAAGTATGTTCTAATTGTGGTTTTAGCGATGAAAGAGCATTAGGAATAAGCCCAATTTCTGAAAATGTCACTACTGATAATTCTGGACGTGGGGGAGATGCAGCATCCTGGGGCAAGTATATTTCGGCACCAGATGTTGCTAGAGACGAACTAAAGGTATTTTGTTTAAATTGTAATCAAATTAGAGAACCTATCTCTAAGCGTTCAGAAGATAGTTCAAGACCAAAATCAAAAAAGAGCAAATATTTCCCTAGATGATTAGTAAAATCATCTTTGAGAATTTGTTAACACTTTAATTATAATTATTTTCAAATTAAATCATGAATGGTGATTTTAAGGCATTAGGGATTTCCCTAATTGTTATTGTTGGAATTGTAACTGCGTACACTGTATTTGGTCTATAGAATCATTCTTTGACTATTTCTACAACATGTTCAATAATTTTCGTTGAAATTAACGTGTGTTCTTTGTCCAATATTGATTGTATAAAATCTGCAAAATACTCTACTGTTTCTTCATCTTTGAGTAGTATGCTATGAGCTGATTTATCTTTCAATGAAATTACCAGTTCATTTTTCACAATGTTTAGAATTCCTGTGATAAAAGTTTCTTTTCCTTCATTTATGAAAATAAGACTAGCTAGTTTTTGTGCCTCATATTTATCATCACAAGTAATGTCTATTTTCATTTATTCTCAAAAAGAAATTGATCTATTTGGTTTTTAGCTTTTTCTCTGTTTTCCTGATGAATTGCAAGAAATGAATTAATTTTTTCAATCAAGATTGCTTTTAGTTCGCCTGAAAGTAGTTTTCCTGATTTATAATCTTCATAAATTGTTTTTAATTTATCATCATCTGGCTCAAAAAATATTCTTAGATATTGATAGGATACATCGATATCTGGATTTCCGCCAAGTTTTCTATGTTGTTCAATATCAGGTTGTCCTCCTGAAAATGCATGTTTGTTAATTTTCTTTTTTACTTCAGATGGAGAATCAGTTGTGAATATTGTACCTTTTTCATCCGATGCTGACATTTTTCCACCAGGCCCTTCTAAACTAGGAATCATGATATTGTGAACCAATGCTGGTTTTTGTTTTCCAATTTTTGGTGCAATGTCTCTTGTTAATCTAAAGTGAGGATCTTGATCAACTCCTAATGGAATTAACACTGGTTTATCTTCAATAAAACATGGAGCTGATTGTAACGATGTATAAAATATCATTCCAATATTTGTTTCATTTGTAAAACCAAACGTAGCTTTTGTATTTGAAAAATTAATTTTTTTTGCTACCTGAGCTGCAATTGGATATAATGTTTGAATATTTTTTGTATTTATGATAATTTTTGTTTTTTCTGGGTCAAAACCTAATGCGATAAAATCTAACGCGTTTTCATAAGCAAATTTTTTTGTATCTTCTAAAGTAAGATTGGGTTTTGAATAAAATTTTTCATCATCGGTAAGTTGAAAATACAAATTCACATCAAATTTTTCTTGTAACCATTTTGCAAACATCCATGGTACCAAATGTCCTATGTGAGTATGCCCTGAGGGACCTCTTCCAGTATATAGGAAGAATTTGTTTCCTTTCTCATATTCATCAAGAATTCTAGTCAGTTCTCTATGTGAGAAGAAAATACCCCTTCTGAGCATAAAATGATCCTCGCCTGTGATTTTCTTGATTTTCTCTAGTAATTCTGAAGAAATTTTTTCAGTACCAAATTGCTTGATTAGTTTATCATAGTCAATATCACCCTCAACATGCCAAGGTGTTACAATAAAGTCATCAGCTGACATTCATCTTGACTTAGGTTAAGGTTTAAAAAGTCTTTTTCGGATTCTTTGCTGTTGTCGCAAGTTTTTCATGATATTGAAAAAAAAATTATTACCTCATTAAGAGATAATCCGAAACAATCTCCTGAATCCCTAGAAAAATCAACACAACTTTCCCCTGATCAAATTAGACGTGGAATTGAATGGCTAAAACTAAAAGATCTGGCAATTGTTTTTGAATCAAAATCAAGTGTGATAAGTTTAGGAAAAAATGGAATTGAATCATTTGAAAAAGAATTACCTGAAAGAAGATTACTTAATTTACTAAAGGATGGACCAAAAAAATTATCTGACTTACAAAAAGAATTAGGATTTGTATTTGGACCATCAATTGGGTTAGCTAGAAAAAATAATTGGGTGGATTTTTCATCTAATGAAATTTCTATTAAGAACCCGCCTTCAGAACTTCCAGGAGAAAAAACTCTCAAACTAATTGGGATTGAGAAATTATCTAAAGATAAAATTGACAGTGCTGATTTATCTGGACTTTTAAAAAGACCTGATTTTATTGTTGAGGATGTTATTAAAACAAAAGAAATTTCATTATCTGATGCTGCAAAATCCATTAAGATTTCAGATTCAGTTGGTGGTATTGATGTTGAAGCTAAAGTTCCAGAAGTTTTCGTTGCAAGAACTCATCCACTAAAAGACACAATTGATGAAATTCGTGAAATTTTTGTTACACTTGGTTTTTCTGAAATTTTAGGCAACATAACGCAATCAAGCTTTTGGAATTTTGATGCTCTTTTTACCCCGCAAGATCATCCGGCTAGAGAATTACAAGACACGTTTTATCTTGATAGAATAAATGCTAAAAAAATTGGAACTCCTGAACAAATTAGAAAAGTTTCTGAATCCCACAAAAAGAATTGGAGATACCAATGGGACATAAACGAAGCAAGAAAAATGGTTCTTAGAACTCACACTACTTGTGTAACTATCAAACATTTAGCTGAAAACAAACCTGATGAGGCACGAATTTTCTCATTAGGACGTGTATTTAGAAATGAAAAAGTCAGTTACAAACACCTTGTGGAATTTAATCAAATTGAAGGAGTTGTTGTTGGAAAAGATGCATCCTTGAAAAATTTAATGGGAATTCAACGAGAGTTTTACAAAAGAATAGGAATAACGAAGATAAAATTTTGGCCAACATTCTTCCCATACACTGAACCATCACTCCAGACTATGGTTTACAATGAAAAATTAGGAAAATGGATTGAATTATTTGGAATGGGTATTTTTAGACCTGAAGTAACCAAACCGCTTGGAATTACACAACCTGTTTTAGCTTGGGGTGGTGGAATTGAAAGAATTGCAATGTTAAAGTATGATCTAGGTGATGTAAGAGAATTTTACAACAACAATCTTGGATGGTTAAGGAGTGCTAAAAAATGCCAGTAATCGAACTATCTTATTCTCGCCTCCAAAAATTAATTGGAAAAGTATCAAAAAAACAAATTTCTGACTCTTTACCTTTTCTTGGATTGGATATTGAATCAGAAGATAAAGATCTTGTAAGGGTTGAATATAGTCCAAATAGACCTGATTATTCAACTGATTTTGGAATTGCACTTGGTTTGCAAGGATTGTTTGGGATTAAGACTGGTCCAATAAAACTAAATGTAAAAAAATCAAACAAATATCTGATTTCTGTTAAATCCAATGTCTCAAGAATCAGGCCATTTGTAACTGGAATTGTTGCAAAAAATGGCAAAATTGATGATAAAACAATCAAACAATTAATGACAATGCAAGAAGATCTACATTTTGGAATTGGAAGAAAAAGAAAAAAGTCCTCTATAGGAATACATGATTTAGATAAAATTTCATTTCCATTAGTTTACACTACAACTAATAGAAATCATAAATTCATTCCACTAAACTCTGAAAAAGAATTGAATATATCTGAAATACTTGATACCACTGATGTTGGAAAAGATTATGGTTCTTTACTTGGACAGTCTTCCCAGGTGCCTATAATTTTAGATGAGGATCAAAATACGGTATCATTTCCTCCAATTATCAACGCTGCTGTTACAACTGTCACGACCAAAACAAAAAATCTCTTTGTAGAGGTAACTGGTCTCAATAAAGACGATGCTGAAGATATGTTATCAGTAGTAGCCACTGTTTTACAAAGTGCTGGTTTTACTTTAGAATCAGTAAAAATTACTGGCGCTAAAAATTCTTCACCAAAATTACAATATAGAAAAATGACTGTAAACTCTTCATTGATTAACCAAATTTTAGGTTTGAATCTTTCATCTTCAAAAATTATTTCATCATTAAAAAAATCTAGATTGGATGCATCATCTAAAGGAACGAACATTATTTGCACAATACCTGCATATAGATTTGATATTTTTGGTCCTATGGATTTAGTAGAAGAAGTTGCTTTAGGATATGGAATTCAAAATCTTGAACCTACAATATCTCCCTCTCAAACTATTGGAAAAACAAACCCAGTTTCATTAAAACTAAAATCACTAGATCAAACTATGATTGGACTTGGATATCTTGAAGCTTTGAATTCTAGTTTGACTAGTAAACGCGTACTATATGATATGACAAACAGAGATTCAACAAAACTTCTCTCAGTCCTTGATTCAAAAAGCAGAGAACACACTATTTTACGTGATTCTATACTTCCAGGATTATTAGAAAATCTTTCAAGAAATATTCATGAGTCTTATCCTCAAAAAATGTTTGAAACTGGAACTGTATTTGCAACTGAAAATCCAATATCTGAAAAAATTAGTTTTTCCGGAATTAGTGCTCATAAAGATGCAAATTTTACAGAAATAAAATCAATAATTCAATCTGCATTGAACATTGGATTTGGAATTAAAATAGAAACAAAGACTGCAACTGATTCTACATTCGAAGAAGGTCATTGTGCATCTATCATGCTAAATAATATCCCAATTGGTATTATTGGAAAAATTGATTCAAAGATTATTGAAAATTACAAAATTCGTGTACCTGTAGTGGGATTTGAGATTTCTTTATCTGACTCTGTTCTTAAAAATTAAAATAAATTTATTAAAAAAATAGTTTTTGATATTATTCCTTCAATGGTTTTTAGTAGGAGTGATTCTATAATTAATCGCCCAAGAGCAAGCATGCAGACGGATTAGGATGAGTCGATCGTAATGATACCAGTGATTTCTAATTCACCCAGGCGTGCTACATTATGGGCAACCCCGGTTTCAGAACGCGAGGAGGCGTATGGCTATGACCAATGAGTTTGTGCGAGTCAGAACCGGGGAACATATCTTTTTTTAAAAACCATTAAACACTGATAAAATATTGTAAAACCAAATGGTGAATTACTGGTTAGCAAAACAAGAGCCTAGTGGACCAAGGGGTTATAATTTTGAACAACTCAAAAAAGAAAAAACAACTGTATGGGATGGGGTTCATAACAATTTAGCATTAAAGCATATGCGGGAAATGAAATCCGGTGATCTAGTATTTTTTTATCATACGGGAGATGAAAGACAAGTCGTTGGAATTATACAAGTTACTTCAAAACCCTATTCAAATCCTAAAGAAGATGTAGAACGATTCATTGTAGTTGATGTGAAATATAAAAAAACATTGAAACGCCCAGTAACCCTTGATGAAATGAAAAAAGAGAAAAAATTCAAAGATTGGGAATTAATTCGAATTTCTAGGTTATCTGTTATGCCAGTACCCAAGCCCATTTGGGATACGATTGTAAAGATGTCTCAAAACTAAGAATAATCGGTTTATTGATATAGTCGATTTATCTAATTTCTGTATGGCAACAGCTTATGTTTTAATAAACTGTGAACTAGGTTCTGAAGAGGCTATTATCCAGCAACTAAAGGGCTTAGAAGGTGTAAAAGAAGTTCATGGAACTTTTGGTGCATATGATATTTTGGCCAAGATCGAATCTGACACTGTTGAAAAACTTAGAGAAACAATTACCTGGAAAATCAGGAAAATTGAAAAGATTCGCTCAACTCTTACCTTAATGGGTATTGAAGGTCAAACATAAACACCCTTTTTTCTTATTATGATTCTGCATTTTATTTTTGTAGTACCTGAGAAAGATCGTGAAAAACGACAACTTGAATTTGAATATGTTAAAAAAATGAGTAAATTTTTTCAGGCTTGGTTAAAAGAAAAGTTTGATCAAGATTATGAAATTCAATGTGATGAAATGATCACTTATCCTAGAAGCATTCTTCAACGTCTTGATACACACACGTTAGTACGAGATCATCATCAACGTGGTGATGACATTTATCATTTCTATCTAACTCATTTCAAACCTTGGTGGACTGATTGTACCTGTGATGGATATCATGCTGAAAATTTTGGAATGACATTTTGGCAATCTCCAAAAGAATCTAATGATACTTTATTCCTTGCAGAAAAAAATTGTACTACTGTGTCACATGAACTACTTCATGAAATGTTAAGAATTACTGGACATAAAAAATTCATTCAAGATGTACATGATGTATGGACCAAACATCTTTTTGAACAATTAGAATTTGAACAGTATGGTGAAGATTTTAAAAAAACTGATGGTAAGCCGATGTTTTTAGCAATGGATACTTCACAATTTAATTTAAAATAAAATATTTCTAATTAACATTTAGTAACTGAATAAATATTATTTTCAAAATTTGCAGTTTTAAAATCTAATTTATTTTCTGGATCATTGTCTCTTGATTTACTTAATGTTTCAAGTTCTACAAGGGCATCTCCTCTAAAGCCTACTGAAGAACCATAAATTCCATCAGTTAACATGGTACCGTGATCTCCTTTTTTGATATCATCCACCATATCATAAAATCTGGTTGTTTCTTTTTTATTTACTGGATTTCCTGTTGCTTTGTTAAATGCAACTGCTATGTACATTCCATTATTTTTTACTGCGACAGGAATTTTATGATTTTTACCTGAAATACCTGGAATTGTATCGTTGACTATAACTTCGCATTTATGATACATGCTTGATACATATGCAAAGAATCTGTATTGAGCATATTTTCCTGCAGTATCTTCTTCACATCCAACAAAAACTTTGTGTAATAATTCTAAAGCATCATCATTCATACTTTGTAATCTATCATCTATTCTTCCTCTCTCAAGTAGTTCTGATTTACATTCTTTTGCTACTAAAACTAAAATGAAATCTGGTAAATTGTAATTTTTGAGAGCTGCAACAAATGCACCTGCTTGTGACATGCCAAATTTTGGAAATCCTTTATTGACCATAATTATACCTCAATTTAGAAAATTTACTACTCCCCAACACTGTATTTAACGGCAGTATTTGGCTTATAATTGTTAAGAATTTAGATGCCTATTGAAAGAATTTTTTGAATTTTTCAATTGTAAATATTAAATTTGGGATTAATTCATCGCATTCTGTGGAAACTGACACTACTGCAGAACTTGTTTCTAATGTTTATTTGAAATTAAAAAATAATATTGTAAAATATAGAAATCTAGTAGGAAGACCATTAACACTTTCTGAAAAAATCTTATCTGGACATCTTAATGAAATTGACGATACTGTTTTCACCGGAGGGAAAGATTATGTCTTTTTAAAACCCGATAGAGTTGCATTACAAGATGTTACAGGACAAATGGTAATGCTTCAATTCATGCAAGCAGGATTAAAACAAACATCTGTACCAACAACTGTACATTGTGATCATCTCATAAGAGCAGAAGTTCAAGGTGACATTGACATGAAAGTTTCACTTGATGAAAATAGTGAAGTTTTCAAATTTTTACAATCTGCATCTGCAAAATATGGATGTGGTTTTTGGAAACCTGGTGCAGGTATTATTCATCAAGTAGTTCTTGAAAATTATGCATTCCCAGGTGGATTGATGATTGGTACTGATTCTCATACTCCAAATGCAGGTGGTCTTGGAATGATTGCAATCGGTGTTGGCGGATTAGATGCTGCAGAAACTATGGCTGACATGCCTTGGGAATTACTTTACCCTAAAAAAATCGGTGTAAAATTAATTGGAGAACTTAACGGATGGACTGCTCCTAAAGATATTATCTTAAAAGTTGCTGATGAGTTAACAGTATCTGGCGGTACAAATGCTATTGTAGAATATTTTGGACCTGGAACAAAATCTATCAGTTGTACAGGTAAGGCCACCATTACTAACATGGGTGCTGAAATTGGTGCTACTTGTTCTGTATTCCCATATGATGAAAGAATGGAAACTTATCTCAAATATACAAACAGAGAAAGCATTGCTCAATTAGCAAATCAAAATAAAGAATCCCTTGTTGCAGATCCTGAAATAGAATCAAATCCCGAAAAATTCTTTGATAGAGTAATTGAAATTAATCTTTCAACACTAGAGCCACACATTGTAGGTCCTCACACTCCTGATTTGGCAAGAACCATAACGGAATTATCTGATGATGTAAAATCTAAAGACTATACTGATCCAATCTCTGTTGCATTAATTGGTAGTTGTACAAATTCTTCTTACGAAGATATGTCTAGAGCAGCAAGTATAGCTAAACAAGCAAAAGCTAAAGGAATCAAATCAAAGATTCCTCTATTGGTAACTCCTGGGTCTGAACAAATTCGTGGTACTATAGAGAGAGATGGACAAATGGATTCTCTTATCGACATTGGTGCAACTGTTTTAGCTAATGCATGTGGCCCTTGTATTGGTCAATGGAATAGACCTGAACTTGAAAATGATCAACAAAATACTATTGTTACAACATTTAACAGAAATTTCCCAGGACGAAATGATGGTAAGAGAAGTACTCTGAACTTTATTGGTAGTCCTGAAATGATTATTGCTTTAGCATTAGGTGGTAGACTTTCATTTAATCCATTGAAGGATGATCTGATTGCATCTGATGGAACAAAGTTTAAACTTGAAGCACCTAAACCTGCACCAGAAGTTCCTGAAGAAGGTTTTATGAGACCTGAAGGAATTTTTATTGCACCTCCTAGTAATTCTGAAGATATCGAAGTTCTCATTGATCCTAATAGTAAAAGATTACAGCGTTTAGAACCATTTTCAAAATGGGATGGTAAAGATTTTGAAAACATTCCAATTATGGTAAAGGCTAAAGGTAAATGCACTACTGATCATATTTCCCCTGCAGGAGCTTGGCTTTCTTTAAGAGGACATTTAGATAATCTTAGTGATAACATGCTTTTGGGAGCAGTCAATGCTTTCAATGATCAAGTTGGACAGGGTAAGAATATTCTAAATAATAATCAGGAATCATTTTCACAAATTGCTAGACAATACAAAGAAAAACAGATGAGATGGGTAATTGTTGCTGATAATAATTACGGTGAAGGAAGCAGTAGAGAACATGCTGCAATGACTCCTCGCTTTTTAGGATGTGCAGCAGTAATTACAAAAAGTTTAGCAAGAATTCACGAAACTAATCTGAAAAAACAAGGTATCTTGGCATTGACATTTGGTAATCCTGATGATTATGAAAAAATTCTTGAAGATGATAAAATTAGTTTACTTGAACTAAATGAATTATCTCCGGGTAAACAAGTACGATGTATCATTTCTCATTCTAATGGAGAGAAAGATGAAATCTTACTTGATCATTCATACAATAAATCCCAAATTGAATGGTTCAAGTCTGGCTCAGCACTAAATGTATTGAGAAACAATCTATAGAATTTTTTAAAGTGGGCCCGATCGGATTTGAACCGACGATCGATGGTTTTGGAGACCATCGCCCTACCAGGCTAGGCTACGAACCCACAAGAACCGAAATATTTTGCTTGAATTTTAACTATTACTAAGATTTATTTGCAAATTGGCAGTATTTGCAGTAAAATGGTAAAACCAATTTACATTGTATTGGGTGCAATCCCAGTTATTGCTGCTCTTTTACTTTCAACTCCACTATTACTAAAAAATGAAATTCCTACATCCGCTGCTAATTATACCGATAATGTTGAAATTGAATATACTAAACACCAGTTAAAAAAAATCTCTTATGGTGTAACTGAACGTACTGGAGCACAGAAAACTGAAATCCTTTACATCAAAAATAATGGTGACATAAAATATTCAGTAACTGAACAAGGATATCTAAGACCTGATGTTAGCTCAAAACTAGATGAAAACAAATTAAACAAAATTAAAGCACTCATTAAAGAAACTGGTTTTATTTCAATCCCTTCTGAATCTTTTAAGATAATGGAAAATGTAACTGAATACCAAAAATCAAATGTCAAAGTTACACTAAACGGTCGTGTTAATCAGATTCATTGGCCACAACAAAATGTAACTGAAGATTTTATTCCACCAATAATTACTATGGTTGAATCTGAATTGGATTTGATTATGTCTGAATTTAGTGAATAGATACAAATAGTCTTTAGGAAAAATTAACACATGCTTCCCTTATCTGGTGAACGACTTGATGCTAAAGGAATAGTTTCTGATAAATTAAATTCAATTGATACTTTACGTGGTTCCTCCACTGTTAAACGTGGATTTGCTCACATGCTCAAAAATGGAGTTGTAATGGATGTTACAACTGTAGAACAAGCTCAAATTGCTGAAGAAGCAGGAGCAGTATCTGTAATGGTATTAGATAAACTTCCATCTGAAGTTAGAAAAGCTGGTGGAGTTGCACGAACTGCAAGCATTAGAATTATTGAAGACATTATGGACTCTGTAACAATTCCTGTGATGGCTAAATGTAGAATTGGCCATGTCAATGAAGCATTAGTTTTACAAGAAACTGATGTAGATATGATTGATGAATCTGAAGTTTTAACACCTGCAGATGAACTTCGTCATATCTGGAAATGGGATTTTACTACTCCAGTTGTTAATGGTGCAAGATCTTTGGCTGAAGCATTAAGGAGAATTGAAGAGGGTGCATCAATGATTAGAACAAAAGGAGAACCTGGAACCGGAAATGTTGCAGAAGCTATCAAACATATTAAAAAAGTAAATGATGAGTTGAGAACCATCAAATCAATTTATGATTCTGGAGATAATCAAGAATTAGTTAGAATGTCAAGAGAATTCAAAGTATCTTATGATATTGTTGAACAAACTGCAAAACTTGGAAGATTACCAGTTGTTAATTTTGCTGCAGGTGGAATCGCAACACCTGCTGATGCTGCATATTTGATGTCTTTAGGCTGTGATGGTATCTTTGTTGGTTCTGGAATCTTTAATTCTGATGATGCAAAAGAAAGAGCAAGAGCAATAGTTTTAGCTACTACTTTTTGGAATGAATCAGACAAAGTCAAGGAAGCACAAAAAATGATAGATGAAAGACAATCTATGATAGGATTAGATGTTAACACTTTAGAATTACGTATGCAAGATCGTGGTGGCTCAGCATGAGTCTTACTGTTGGTGTATTATCCATTCAAGGAGACGTTCAAGAAAATATGTTGTCATCTAAATCTGCAATTGATGAATTGGGACTAGATGTAGATGTTGTTGATGTTAGAACTCCTGAAGACATTTCTCAATTAGATGGTTTGATTATTCCTGGTGGGGAAAGCACTACAATTGGCCAATTATCTCTAGTAAATGGTTCTCTAAAGATCCTAAAAGAAAAAATCCAGAGTGGTATGCCTGTTCTTGGAATTTGTGCAGGAATGATTATGTTATCAAATACTGCAAATGACAAGATAATTGGTAAAACTGATCAACCACTTTTAGATATTTTGGATATTAAATTAGAGAGAAATTCATTTGGAAGACAAAAAGAATCTTTTGAATCTGATATTTCCATGGATTCAATCAACATTCCAAAGTTTCATGGGGTATTCATTCGAGCACCATCTGTATCTGATGTGGGATCTGATGTAGAAGTTTTATCCAAATTTAACGAACGAATAGTTGCAGTCAAAAAAGGAAACGTAATTGGTACTGCTTTTCATCCTGAATTAACTGAAGATACAGCATTGCACAAATATTTCATTAATCTTGTGAATAAATCAAAAAATTAATCCATAATAAGATGAATGCTGAGCAATTCTTTTTAACTATAGTTTAGTCCATCTTTTAAAATGAACAAAAATTTTGTCTTTTTTTCTATTTTAGCCTCAATTTTGATTGGTAGTACTTTTGGACTATTTTCAATTGGGGATTCATTTGCAGAAGATAATCTATCTGTAAGCCGAGAAGACTCTGAAGCATATCAGAAACAGTTAGAAAAATCAGAAAAAGAAAAAGAAAAAGCTAAGGAACGAAAACAA
>DAOWGL010000208.1 GCA_030637455.1 Candidatus Nitrosopumilus sp.
AAAATCCTGATGATGCTTTTGATATTTTTTGAATTCTTGTATTGCTGGTATTTGGTGAAATTAGAAATATTGTATCTGCCTTGGTTTTTGCTGCCTGTAGATAGTCTTTTGATTCTTCAATTGACATGTCAGGAAGAATAAATCCATCAATTCCTGCTTTTTTAGCCTCTAAAATGAATTTTCCATATCCTTTGTGGAATAGAATGTTGGTGTAGGTCATTAGGATTAATGGAATGTCTGTTTCTTTTCTAATTTTTTTTACTAGGCTGAAAAACTTTGTAATCTTTGTTCCCTTTTCTAAAGATATGGTGCTGGCATTTTGAATTACAGGGCCATCAGCTAGTGGGTCTGAAAATGGAAATCCTAATTCAATAATATCGACTCCGCCTTTGACTAATCCTCTCACTGTTGAGATAGTTGCCTTTTCATTTGGAAATCCTGCCATGATATATGCTATCAGGGCTTTTTCTTTTTTCCTCTCCAACTCTGCAAACTTTTCTTTAATTCTTGTCATGTTTATTCAAATAATTTTGTACTTCTTCGATGTCTTTGTCTCCACGTCCTGAAAGTGTAACAACTATATTTTCTGATTTCTTACTCTTTCTTGCAACTTTAACAGCTTCTGCAATTGCATGAGATGATTCCAAAGCTGGAATAATTCCCTCCGTTCTAGTTAACAGTAGAAACGCATCAATTACTTCTGCATCTGTTGCTGCGTGATATTTTATTCGTTTGGTGTCTTTATAGTATGAATGCTCAGGACCTACTCCTGGATAATCTAGTCCTGCTGAAATACTGTGAGTCTCTGTAACTTGACCTTCTTTGTCTTGAAGTAGATATGTCATCATTCCATGTAAAACCCCTTTACTTCCAGCAGACAATGTTGCTGAATGCATTTTAGATTTTAATCCGTGACCTGCAGCTTCTACTCCAATAATTTCTGAATTGGAATCAACTAGTGGGTAGAATGTTCCAATTGCATTAGAGCCTCCACCAACACATGCAATTACAGTATCTGGTGCTTTGTTGTTAATTTTTTTCATTTGTGATTTTATTTCGTTCCCAATTACACTTTGAAAGTCTCTTACCATTACAGGATATGGGTGAGGGCCAACTGCTGATCCTAGTAAATAGTAAGTGTTCTCCACATTTGTAATCCAGTCACGAATTGCTTCGTTAATTGCATCTTTGAGTGTTTTAGAGCCTGATTTTACTGGATGAACTTTACATCCCAGCATGTTCATTCGTAATACATTTTGTTTCTGTCTAATTGTATCTCTATATCCCATGTACACTTCTGCCTTCATTCCCAATGCTGCACATGCCATTGCAGTTGCAACACCGTGTTGACCAGCACCAGTTTCGGCAATGATTCTTTTTTTGTTCATCTTTTTTGCAAGTAAAGCTTGCCCCAAAGTATTGTTAATTTTATGAGCTCCTCCGTGTAACAGGTCTTCTCGTTTTAGATAGATTTTGGCACCGCCAATTTTTTCAGATAAATTTTTTGCATAGTATAGTGGTGTTGGTCTTCCTGCATAGACTTTGAGATAGTAATCTAGCTCTTTTTTGAATTTTTTATCATTTTTAAATTTAAGATAATTCTCTTCTAGTTCTTCTATTGCTGGAACTAGAGTTTCAGGAATGTATTTTCCACCAAATTCACCAAATCGACCATTTTTAGGATATCTCAATATGCATTCACCAATTTTTTTACTTGTTCTTCAATGTTATCACTTTTCATTATGCTTGAACCTATCAAAAATGCATCTGCTCCGCACTTTTTTAGATATTGAATATCTTCAGGTGTATTAATTCCACTTTCAGAAAGTATTGGTCTTGATTTTTCCACTCCTGAAAGAATGGTTTCTGTAGTTTTAAGATCAATTTCTAAAGTGTCTAGATTTCTATTGTTAATTCCAATAAGGTCTGCTTTTGTATTTAGTGCATTTTCTAATTCTTGTTTTGTATGTACTTCAAGTAAAATTTGCAATCCTTGCTTGTGACCATAATCAATAAACTCATCGATATCTGAGAGGAATTTTTGGTCATACAGTGATTGAATTACCAACATATAGTCTGCCCCGATCTTCTTTGCAGCATCAATTTGGATTTTATCAATCATGATATCTTTCATCAGCATTGGAACATCCACTGCCTCTCTTACTTTCATGAAATACTCTGGAGAGCCATGAAACAGGTGTGGTTGAGTCAAAACTGAGAGTGCTTTTGAGCCTCCTGCAATCATTTGGTTTGCAATGCTTACAGGGTCTGTAAGTGTTCTAATTTTACCTAGAGATGGCGATGCAAATTTTACCTCTGTGAGTAATGTGGCATGTGGATTTGTTTTAATTGTGTGGAGAAAATCTTTTGATGATTTTTCTAAATTTGCATCAACCTCATAGACTCCATCATCAATTGCAATCTGGGAGTTGTTTACTAGTTTTCGTAGAATATTTTCAGCCATTAGTAATCTCCTTTAATTTTGAAATGTCTCCTGTGTCTTGTACAAACTTTTCTAATAATGAAAATGCTTTATCGCTCTTTATTGTATCTAGTGCAAGTTCCACTGCTTCCTCAAAGTTTTTAGAAATATTGGCAACGATTAATCCCCCGGCTGCATTTAATGCAGTAGTTTCAATCATTGCTTGATTTGCAGTATTGTTTAACACACCAACAAATGATTTTATCGCATCCTCTCTAGTACTAATTTGAATATCTTGTAGTGTTGATTTGTGCAATCCTAAGACTTCAGGATCAATTGCATTCATTAACACTTTGTCATTTTTCAATACACATACCCGATTAACTGCGCTTGTTGAAAATTCATCCATTCCATCATCAGAACGAACTGTCATGATATTTTCAGCCCCCTTTCTTTTTAGTAATAATGGTAATCTGTCCAAATACTCAATTGAGAATACTCCCACTAACTGATTTTTTACTCCTGCAGGATTTGATAGTGGGCCTAGAAGATTAAATGCTGTTCTTTTTCCAAGTTGTTTTCTTGCAGTAGAGACGTGTCTCATTGCTGGATGGAACTTTTGTGCAAACATAAAACAGATGTTGTGTTTTTGTAAAATCTCTGCAATTTTTACAGGCTCTAAATTTAAATCATATCCAAAATATTCAAAAATATCTGCACTACCTGAAACTCCTGAACTTGAGCGATTTCCATGTTTAGCTACTTTTCCACCCGCAGCTGCTACTACAAAAGATGCTGTTGTGGATATGTTGAATGTCTGGAGTTTATCGCCTCCAGTTCCACACATGTCGATGAGTGTTCCTTGATTTTTAGCCTCAACTTTTAATGAAAATTCCTGCATTTTATCAAGCATTCCTAGTAGTTCATCATCTGTTTCTCCCTTGTCTGCAAGGTATGATAGAAAATCTACATTTTCTGAATTATTAGTTTTACCTGATAGAACATCTGTCATGACTTTGTTCATCTCATCATATGTGAGGTCTGTCTTTTCTTGTAGTTTTGAAATAATGTCTGTAATCATTTTACTCTCTCCTTTACTTGGCTGATGAAATTACCTAGAATCTTTTTTCCATCTTCAGTCATTATTGATTCTGGATGAAACTGTACTCCTTGAATTAAAAATTCTTTATGTTCAATTGCCATGACTTCTCCATCATCTGCTGCTGTAGCTATAACTTTGAGTACATCTGGAATTTCCATCTTGTCTCCAACTAAACTGTGATACCTTGTTGCTCTAAAAGGATTCTTTACATTTGCAAATAGTTTTGATTCTAAATGATCAACAGGACTGGTCTTTCCATGTCTTACACATCCTGCATTTGTAACTTTACCGCCAAATGCATCAATTATTCCTTGATGTCCTAAACATACTCCTAAAATTGGAGTGTTTGGTCCCATGTCTTTAATCACTTCAGAGCATACTCCAAAGTATTTTTTATCTTCAGGTGTTCCAGGTCCTGGAGAAATAATTATAGCATCATAATTTTTTTCTTTAATTTGTTGTAGTGTGATCTTGTCATTTCTAATAACATCGCATTCTACTCCAAGTTCTCCAAGGTACTGTGCAATGTTATACACGAATGAATCATAATTGTCAATAATTAAAAATTTCAATTTGTTGCCTCCTTTAGTGCTTGAAGCATTGCTCCTGCTTTATGTTCAGTTTCCTTGAATTCATTTGCTGCAATAGAGTCTGATACTATTCCTGCCCCTGATTGGACAAAGCCCTTGTTATTTTCTATGAAAATACTTCTAATTGCAATTGCAAAATCACAACATCCATTGTATGAGAAATATCCTACAGCACCTGCATATGGTCCTCTGGATTCAGTCTCCAATTCATCAATAATCTCCATTGCTCTAACCTTTGGTGCTCCAGATACTGTTCCTGCAGGAAATACTGCCTGAAATGCATCAAACATGTCATTTTCAGGTGCTAAATTACCTACCACATGACTAACTATGTGCTGAACATGACTGAATCGCTTTATCTCCATTAATGATTCTGGATGAACTGTTCCATATTTGCAAACTCTGCCTATATCATTTCTGCCCAAATCTACAAGCATTGTATGTTCTGCTAGTTCTTTTTCATCATGGATTAATTCTTCAGATAATGCTTTATTTTTTTCCTCATCATCTGTAATTTTTCTTGTACCTGCGATTGGGAATGTCTCCACTTTGTCACCTGTAATTCTAACTAGCATTTCAGGGGATGCCCCGATGATTGTCTTGTTTCCTTGTTTTAGATGGTACATGTATGGTGAGGGGTTTAGTTTTCTCAAAGTTTTGTATAATGTTAGATTGTCTCCATTTGTATCAAAAGCAAACTTTCTAGATAATACCACTTGGAAAACATCTCCATCATGAATGTATTTTTTTGCCTTGTTTACAATTTCTGAATATTTTGATTCATCCATGTTTGGTGTTACTTTACTTGCATGAAATTCTCCAAACGTATCCTCTGCCATCACAAATTTATCAAATCTGTTTTCGTCATGATAAAAGTAGAATAATTTTTCATGTATTTTGTCATATAAAATTCCATCATCATAAATCCCAAATTCAATTAACGGTTGTGGGGAGTTATGTGAATCCTTGATATTTTCTACCAATCTGATTGCATCATAGTTTACTACTCCTACTGCTCCTCCCAAATATCGATAACTTTGATCATCTGATTTTCCTAATAGTTTTTTTAGTTCTTCAAATGGGTTTGTAGTTTGAATGGTTGTAGTTTTTTCATTTTCAATAATTTCTACTTTATCTGAATACCCTTTGAGAATTATTTTTGGATCAAATCCCATAACTGATGTTTCAGCTAGAACTTCAGGACCTGTTAGAGATTCAAAGAGAAATGAATGTGAATAGTTTCTTGAAATTTTATTATAAATTTGAAATTGGTTTTCAGATAAATCTAGAGATATTACTTTTGCTTGTGTCTTTCCAAAGGTGTCCACCCATAAACAAAATTCTGATGGTTTATTATTTAAATTGATGAGATGATTCTGATCTGTCTAGTCTTAGTTGAAATTGTTGATTCCTTAGGCATAGAATAATTACGGTATAGTACGGTACCTTTATAGTCTAGTTGATCGTAGTATCATCGCCATGCAGGGGGTAAACCAAACAATCATGCAGAAAATGCATGTTCTCAAATCACAAACTATCTTATCTTCAGTAAGTAGGGTAGAGTGTTACATTTGTGGAAAGGGATTAGAAGATGGTTGTAGTATTACCGCAAAAACATTGCCTACTGGGATTGTGCTATTTTGTGATGTTCATTATCCATTACAATAATTTAAACGCAGAAAAAAACTCTTTTGCGTCTTTTTTAGATAGTTCTTTGTTTTTTGTTTGACAATAGTTTTTGGTAAATGTACATTTTGGACATCCTCCCCAATTCTTTTCTTCTTTCTGATTTTTATCAGTTGGACAATCACAGTCATTTACCAGTGAATTACATGTGTCAAGTACCTTTTCAAATTCATCATAGATAATTTTACTGCATCCGTTAAACCCGTCTGATGAATTGTCATAGATGTAGATTACTCCTTTCTCATAATACACGTCAATATCACTTGATTCAGCTTTTGTCAAAATCTTACTTGCGTTAACTAGAACATGTGATATGGTGTGAACTCTTGGGTCGTTAACTATTGGACTTTTTGAATTTGAAATATGTTTTGAGATAAATTCTGTAGGGAGTGTCACACTAACTGCTGAGTGCTTTGACTTCCAATGGAAATTTCTCCAAGATGATGTATTACTATTATTATGCATTTCATATTGGTCTGTTGTTTCGTTATAGTTTCCTTTCATATAGCCTGTGATGGTTCTATCTAAAGAAATTATTCCATAACGTAGAGATAATTTTTTGCCATCAGTATTGATTTCTCTATGAATGGCTTTACCTTCAGATGTCTGGATAATCGAAGTTCTAACTATTGGGATTGTTCTCTTTTGTTTTTCATACGATTTTACAAGATATGCTCTTGCTCCGTTTTGAGATTTTATTAGGGAATTTACTTCATAGTTTTGTTTGTTGAAATGATAGATTGCCTTTTGATGTAGTTGATAATATCCTACAGGAACTCCTCGTGTTCCTATTTTTCTTGAATTATAATAAATGGAAATTTCTCCGGATGCTCCACGTAGATTTACACTATTTGCAAAGTCAAAGAACTGGGATTTGTCTGACTCATCCATAGCCTGGTCTTCAATCTCAACTGATTCCTCATGTTTTTCAGAAATTATTGGGTTTTTCTTGTTAATTGGAATAATGTGGTCTTGTGATAGATACTCATCAATATGACGTGCAAAATAGTGACATGCTGCATCATCTGGATCAAATACACAGATAGCATAAGATTTCTGACCTTTTCTTCCCGCTCTACCTATTCTTTGAATAAAAGAATCAAACTCATTTTTGAATGCAGAAATAACTACATCCACATGTCCGATGTCTATTCCTAATTCCAAAGTTGGAGTACATGATAGTACGTCTAGTTCCCCTGCCTTCATTTGAGATTCGTATAGTTTTCTATCTTTTTGATCAAGGCCTCCTCTGTGAATTTGGATTCTAATTCCCTTGTTTGCCTCTTCAACATTTGATGCCAAAAATTCTGCATCATTGTGTGAATTGCTAAAGACTAATTGTGTTGAATTGTTCTTGTAGCAAATTGATGAGAGCATCTCCATTGTAGTTCTTTGTTTAAATTTTCTCGGCATTACAAAAAACATGTGCATGTTTTGTTTTCGTCTAAATTTGCTTTTGATATATGTAAATGAATCTTCTGGCAAATCAAACATGTTTGAGAAAAATTCTTTTGAATTATCAAGAGTAGCTGAAGAGCCTACAAACTGGACTTTTCCCATGAATCTTTTCATTCTTTTTAATACATGATATACGTTAGAACCATGAAAACTAGTGTAGGAATGTGCCTCATCCATTACTATAATTTTTGCATTCTTGAATAGTTCATTCCATTTTTTGTCTTGTAAAATTAAATGGTAATTGATAAAATCAAAATTTGTTGCAATGATTAGAGATTTTTGGCTTGCATCTGAAATTATCATGTCTTTGTAATCTGTACTTTGTCCTCCATGAATGGAGTAGATTGCCATTTTGTCTGATAGCTTACATTTCTGGATTAAATCTGAAATCTTTGATACTTGGTCGTCAATTAACGCATTAAGTGGGTACACGAGTAACGTGAAAACTCCTGGAGTTGGGTCCTCTGAAATTTTCTGTATCACTGGAATTACAAATGCTTCAGTTTTTCCAGACCCTGTCGGTGCTGAAATAATTGAATTCTCTCCCTTTAGAATTGCTCTTACTGATTCTTCTTGGAATGGTAATAATCCTGTAAATCCATACTTTAGTAATCCCTTGATGATGTTCTCTGATAGTACATCACTTAGAGTTTCAATTGGGATCTTTTCAGCTTCTGGTGCGATTAGTCTTTCATAGTGAATTAATGCAAGGGATTCTTCTTTGTGTCCTTGAATTATTTCTCTGATAATTGGGTCATTATCAATTAGTGATTTTGGAATTTTAGAGATATCATACATGATACTTTCTGGTAATGGAATTTTATTCTCAGGTTCCTTTGGTTTTGGTTTTGCATATTTTTTAATTTCATCTGGATAGTATGACATTCCTGATTCTGTTGGACCATCACATCTGTGTGGCTCATCTGTCCTTGAATCAATCGGGATGAACTTTCCACTATCTGATTTGAATACCTCATCCCAGTAAATTTCTGCACCACAACCTTTGGAGCACTGTTTAGTTTTTCCTGAATAATTCACACCATAGGTTGGTGTTTTGACCAGAATTTTTTCAGGGTTGCACTTTGGGCAAACCCATGGACCTCCAACATCTTCATAGCTTTGCACGAGCCTGGAATCACAGTTATAACAAAATTTCATGAATGAATTTTTAGACTAATTACCATTAATGAACATATGAGAACAAAAAACTTACCGTTAATTTCAAATTTCTAACTCTAAAATTGACAACATATGGTGTGTATAGTCATAGTTGTCTGGATTTATTTTTAAACTTGAAGTGTTTAGTTGAGAATCTAAGTATTGTCGTCTCTATGTCTATAATTGTAATGGCATCTCTTGTTACAAAACCAATCTAGTCCTCCTAGATATTCTACACGATCAGACTTGCCACAAAATTTGCATTTTATGAAATGCTTCATGTTTTTTTCTTTGTTCATACTAGTGCCCTTTTCCTTGATTTATGATACAATACACCGTTTATAGTATAGATGAAGTATAATAACACAGAATGATTTCTTGCTATTCCATATGGAGTGTCTAAAAAATAAAATGATTAGT
>DAOWGL010000055.1 GCA_030637455.1 Candidatus Nitrosopumilus sp.
CTGCAAAAACTTTGAGATACTTTGCCATAGTAATTCTGCTAATTCCAATTTTTTCAGAAATCTCTACTCCCGACATTCCAGAGACTACATCATCTAAAGTGGAGATTAGTTTTTCTCGAATCTCTTCAGTGGAATAACCTTTACCCATAATGCTCTTGGACTATAGTATTCTATAAAGACTAATTTTCATTTGAAATAGTGAAGCACCATTTTAGAATAAAACATTATATACTTGGGTACTTTAATGTACGGTAAGGAAAAGTAAATTGCCAAAAGCCGGATTCAAATCAATCACTGTATCAGAGACTGTTTATGATAAATTCCACGAAGTTTATCAAAATAGTAAAGACGACCTAACGATGAAAGGGGTCAACAGTTTTGCAGGTTATGTAACTTACATGTTAGAGGAGATGATGCAAAAGGACAAGACCTTTGCAAGGTATGCTCCAAAGATTGAAAAGATTTCAGTTGATGATGATCGTGTTGTTCTAAAAGATAATATCAAAAATAGAATTGCAGAAGTTGCAATTCAAAAAGGTGAATTATTTTGTCAGCTCTGTGATGAGAAAGATTGTGTCCATGTTGGATTTGTATTCTCATTGCCAGATGTTTATGAAGTTCTAAATTCTAGAGGAATCAAAAATCCAAGATAAATGGAGGAGGTGGGATTCGAACCCACGAACTCCTGAAAGATAGGATCTTAAGTCCTACATCGTTGGCCAGGCTTGATTACTCCTCCAAAAGGATAAAAATCTGAGCGAAATTTAACAGTTTAGAGTAAATTTGCCTAGAATCAAGAATTATAAGGATTTTCTACAGGGTGAATTTGTGCTTCGGTAGCTCAGTCTGGTAGAGCGTTACATTGGTAATGTAAAGGTCACGGGTTCAGATCCCGTTCGAAGCTTTCTATTTTCTAAATCATAGATTTTTGCAAATTTACGAAATTTCTATTTAAGCTATTTCATGACTAGGAAAAAGTTAGTTCCAGATCAAATTATTTTATGTATTGTACAGTTAATGATTTTTGCAATTACAACTATTGAAGCAAGTTTACCGACAAATTGCAACTACCCCAAAACCATTTGTAAAATGGGCTGGTGGAAAACGTCAACTAATTCCCATACTAAATGAAAATTTACCCAAAACCTTTGGTACCTATTATGAGCCATTTTTAGGTGGAGGTGCATTACTGTTCCACATCCTTGCTGAGAGAAATGCTCAAAAATGTAGTATCTCAGATTTGAACTCTGATTTAGTTTTGACATATACAGCAATTCGAAATAGAATTGATGAGTTAATTTCATCTCTAAAAAATCATGAAAGAAATTATCAAAAGGATTCTAAAACATACTATTATTCAATTAGAGAATCAAATCCTAGAAGTGAAATCGAAAAGACATCAAGATTACTCTTTTTGAATAGGACCTGTTTTAATGGATTGTACAGAGTTAACAGTAAGGGAAAATTCAATGTCCCTCTAGGTAGTTACACAAATCCCAATATTGTAAATGAAGAAAACTTACGCTCAGTTAGTGCCATTTTGCAATCAAGCAAAGTTGCCATAAAATGTAGGGATTTTGAATCAGTACTTCGAGATGCAAAAAAAGGTGATCTTGTATACTTTGATCCGCCATACCAACCAGTTAGTGAAACTGCCAATTTTACAAGTTATACCAACAAGAGTTTCACATATGAGGATCTAATCAGACTTGCCGAACTTTGTATGAAATTAGATTCCAAGGGATGCAAAGTTCTATTGTCAAATTCCGACTCTAAAGAAGTTGCAAAGATATTCTCAAACAAATCTTGGAAGATTAACAGAATCCAAGCAAACCGTTCTATCAATTCAAACTCTAAAAAACGAACTGGACACTTTGAATTATTGATTAAAAATTATTAGAAAAATTAGTTTAATTTTTTTAAATTTTTAAAATCGAAATTTTTTGTAGAGAATCATCTAAGGGATAGATAATAAAATGAAAAGAGAAAAGATTGGAGTTTTAGTCCCACTTTGACCAAGCGGCCATCCATCTGTATGTCCAAGTGTTCAATTTACAACCTAAAGCTGCAAATGTACATGCCAATACTGCACCTGCACCTGCACCGAGAGCAACTGGGCTGTTATAGAATTTGCCGACTTGCGGTTCGATTGGTGTCATATATGGTGGCAATGTTGGTCGTGGATATTTGAATGCCGTTTCTAGTGGGTCTGCTACTGTTATCAGGTTTACCATGTTGAATAATGGTAATGACATTCCTACTAGTACGCCGCCGAACAGTATCAAGGAGTGCTTGTTCTTCTTTGTTGCCCAATAGACCAAGTCCAACAGCATTGCTGATGGAAGCCAAATTGGAGTTACAATGAAGTCATATGGGTATCCTAGCGAAAACCATGCGGCTTTTGCTACCCATGTGTATACTGTCATAATTAGAGCGTAGTACGTTGCTGTGCCTGGAACGCCTGTAAATGTAAGATAATATGTAGCACCTACAATTAGCATCAACGTTTGCGATATTGAAAATACCGTGAACGAAGTCCAAGCCCAGTCAGTGTAGAAGATGTAGTCTCCTGCATTAATTGTTAACAAAGTAGAGTTAACTGCAACAACTACTATGAATAAGTAGTGTGTACATCGTCTTAACCAGACCATAAGAAGGTGAGGAAACGGTCAGTATATAAAATTTTAGAGTGTGATGAAGATCGTCATGTTGGACTTTGTCAAAATGACAAAAAATGTACAAAGTCCTTTGACTTGAATTTAAAATGAAAAAGAAAATTGCTGAAGGGGTTTCCTTCTAGTTACCAACCAACGAATAGTGATACAAACAAGCAAAATACTGCTGCACCTGCAACACTGACACCAACGATGCCATTGCTGTTTTTGTTGGAACCTTCTTCCATGACTTTAACACAGAAGATGTAACCTATTGTGATGATGATTGTAAGTACGATGAATGCAAAGTGACCACTTGCTGTTGGATATGCCCATGGATA
>DAOWGL010000177.1 GCA_030637455.1 Candidatus Nitrosopumilus sp.
AGAAGTGATGTGTCATAGCATTCAAGGGCTTCTTTATGACGACTTAATTCATTTAGAGACAATCCCATACTGTTTAGAGCCCATGTATCTTTTGAATTAGTTGAAAGGATTTGTCGACATAATTCTAAAACTTGCTCATATTGTTTCAAATTTTCAAGAGCAAATATCTTATTTTTTAAGGCATATGTATCAGAATTTTTTATTTCTAGAACCTTATTGCAATAATCAATAGATTCTTCATATTTTTTTAGATAAATCAAGGATAATGAAATATTTTGTAGAGCAAGCATATCATTTGGTATTTTTTCCAACAAGCCTTTGCAATATTTGTACATCTCTTCATATTTTTTAGCATTAAACATCCTAGTTATCACACTTGAAGGATCAAGAAGATCTACCATACCTTATTTAGAGAATTTTCATTATCTTTAATCTATTCTAATTAAATAGAAATTTGAAAAAATGAATTATTTCAAAACTTTACGAAGTGTTTCATTCAAAACTTTGGAATAACTATATGATGATTGTTCTTGTTGAATAAATTTTGCTTGACGCATTCTAAGTTTTTTATCAAGATCATCATCAATCATTATTGTTACACGTTTACTCATTTCTATCAATAATATTGTATTACCTTTTTAATATAACATTATATGAAAAGTCCCAAAAATGGGAATTTATTAGTTTTTAATTATAGAAATAACTTGATCCATTTTGAATGGTTTTTGGATAAGTGGGATGTTTAATTTCTCCAATTTTTCTTCAGTTGTAAAACTTCCATCTGCAGTTACAGCGATTATTCGTGCTTTAGGATCAATCTCTTGAATTTTTTTAATTGCATAAAATCCGCTCCCATTTGGCATATTGAGATCTATTAAGACAGCATCAGGATTAGTTTCTTTGAATAGTTTTACAGCTGTAACTCCATCAAATCCGTTTCCAATAACATTGATGCCATTCTCTTCAAGAAATTCACTGAATAATCGGACAGTATCCTCATCATCATCAATGACTATGACCGATTTTGACATATCTAGTCATATTAGAAAGAGCAGTGCTTTAATATTTTCCATCATTTACAACTATAGTATTGGGTGGTATTGATAGAATGATAGCATCTGC
Source organism: Candidatus Nitrosopumilus sp. (assembly GCA_030637455.1). Classification (GTDB taxonomy): domain Archaea; phylum Thermoproteota; class Nitrososphaeria; order Nitrososphaerales; family Nitrosopumilaceae; genus Nitrosopumilus. The sequence goes on from DAOWGL010000177.1 coordinate 1,123, forward strand.
ACTATCATGTGAAATTAAAAAAGAGTTGGATTTAGAAATTTTAAAGCATACTGAGAGAGAATTATTTTTAGATCATGGCATGTCAATAAAATTATCAATAGAACATTTCCATAAATTTACCAGTGTACTTAGAAAAAATTCTACAATTGATGTTAAGAGATTTGAAAAAGACTGTATAGGTAAAATTCTCAAAGTAAAAAAAAAGGATGATAAATTTTTAGTAACTATTGTTGATTTGGATTTAAAAGATTTAATTTTAGAGTTATTTGGAGAAGTTGAAACTAGAAAGATCATTTCTACACTGCTAGAAAATGAATATACAATTCCTCAAATTCTTAAAGAATCTAAAGTTCCTAAAACATCAGGATACAGAAAGATAGAAAATTTGATTTTAAATGGTTTGATTATAGAGTCCGGTAAAGTTCTTAGTGAAAGTAAAAAAATATCTAAACTACAATGCGTATTTCAAGAAATACGATTGGAGGTTAAAAAAGACAAAATTGGAATTATTGGAATTGTAAATGAAAAAATGTTTGAGAAAAGCACAAGTATGAAATCAATTATTGAATCACTTGAATAGAATTAATTAGAAAAAATTATCATTTTACGAGTTCAAGAAGCGCCTTTGCTTGCTTGAAATGAACCTCATCGATCATTTTTCCATCTACAGTGGTTGCTCCTTTGCCTTTCTTGGTGGATTCAAGATAAATTTCACATACTTTTTGAGCCCAGGATATTTCGCTTTTGTTTGGATGAAACAATTTGTGAACTACAGGTATTTGATCTGGGTGAATGATACTTTTTCCTGTATATCCCAGACTTTTTCCTAATTTACAATCCTTTTGTAATCCTTTAGAATCTTTAAGATCTTGCCAGATAGCATCAATAACTGCAACACCTGCAGCGTGAGCATCTACAGGTATTTTTCTTCTAGAGTATTTTTCTCCTTCAGAATCTTTTGTGTACTCTACTCCTAAATCATTTAGCAAATCAAATACACCAAAAACTACTGCAGATACACGCTTTCCAAATGATGCAATATCAAAAGTATTCACGACTCCTTCTGCAGATTCAATTGAAGGGATAATTTGAATAGGTTTTAGTTTTCTAGTTTTTTCTAAATCTGATAATACTTTTTCAATTTTTTTCATCTCTTTTACATTGTTTACTTTAGGTATTACAATTCCATCAATTCCTTTTTGAACAATTTCTTTAAGATCAGATGAAATTTTGCCAGAACTTGGAGAATTCGTTCTTACAAAAATTGAAGATTTGTATAATTTTCGTGCATTTAATGCAGATTTGATTAATTTTCGTGCATTTGTTTTTTCATTATCTGGAACAGAATCTTCTAAATCAAAACAAACAATATCAGCTTGGAGTGTTTTTGCTTTTTCTAAGAATCTGGAATTATTTCCAGGGACAAAAATGAGACTTCGAAAAAGCTGAGTCATTAAATGACTAAACGCCTTCTGGCTTTAGTAAGATTTTGCCAAAGAGACCTTTTCCGGATAACATCTTTGTGTGAGCCTCTGCTGCTTGTTCAAACGTGTATGTTGAATCAATTGCAGCTTTGATTTTACCTTGACCCATCCAATAGAGCCCTTGTTCTAATTCGGCTTTAGTTCCTTGTGTTGAACCTAAGATGTTTGTTCCTTTGAAGAACACATGTCTAAGATCAGTTTGTGCGTTGTAACCGGTGGTTGCTCCACAGGAAACTAGAGTTGCACCATACTTGAGTAAGGTTAGTTGTTTGTTCCAGTGTGTCTCACCAATGTGATCAAATGACACATCAATTCCTGGTACTTCACCTTTCTTCTTTGCAAGTTCTTTTGTGATTCCTCTAACTTCTTTGTGCCAATCTTCTTTTCTATGATCTACTGCAAAATCAGCTCCAAGTTCTAGACATTTGTCTAGTTTGTCTGGACTTGCAGTTGCAATTACATCACAATTGTACAGTTTAGCAATTTGAATACCAAAGCTACCTACTCCAGAGCCCCCTCCCATAATTAAGACGGTTTGTCCTGGTGTAATTTTGGCTCTACCTACTAGCATATGCCATGAAGTTAGCAATGTCATTGATGCAGCAGCTGCTTCATCATATGAAACTCCTTCAGGAATTTTTGCAACATTTACTTCTGGTAAATGAGTTATTTCAGAAAATGCTCCCCAATTTGGACCAGTTTGAAATCCCCAAATGATTCTTTTTACACAATCAAATTCTCGACCATCAGTACATGCTTTACAAACTCTGCATGACATGTTAGAGTGAGATACTACTCGATCTCCAACTTTGATATTTTTAACATCTTCACCTACAGCGATTACATCACCTGCAGCATCAGAACCTGAAACGTGTGGTAATGGAACAGGAACTGGTTGACCTCTCATACCCCAAATATCATTATAATTCAGAGCAGCAGCTTTAACCTTGAAAACTACTTCATCGGATTTTGGTTTTGGGTCATCTATATCCTGGACTTTGAGGATTTTAGCATAATTATCATCTGGTGCATATTCTGTGTATACAACGGCTTTCATGTATGGATAGAATTTCTTTCTAAATTTATATTTTTTCTGTATTAAACTCGATTTATCTTAAAATCTCGTTTAGGTTGCTGTGTAGAGAGTAAAATTTGCTTTAATTGTTCATCAGTTAGTTGACCAGGGAGC
>DAOWGL010000211.1 GCA_030637455.1 Candidatus Nitrosopumilus sp.
ATGGGAATAATTGCATTTAGTGCTCTGGTCATGGTGTCTCCTGCTTTTCCAAAAGCAACTGAGTAGATGCTTGAATATTTCTCTAAATTGAATGATTTACCGTTAATTTTGATTTCATTAGGGGTGACAAATTTTTTAATTATATTTTCTGGGTTTGCTGCTTGAAGTCCTGACTCTAAAATTTCTAAACAATCTTTTTTCTTGTCTGTAGTTGCCAAGTCGTCAAAATTTTGAATTATCATGATGTCCATAGGTAATGTAAGATATAATAATAATCAATGATGTCTTTGATTTATGCAAACAGTACGCATTCCAAAAGTTATCAACTTTGGAGAAAATGCACTTGGTGAAACAGAGTATCCAAAAAATGCCCTAGTTGTCACAACCGTTCCGCCAGCACTATCTGACAAATGGTTAGCAAGAATGGGTATCCAGGATTACATGTTGTATGACCAAGTAAAACCTGAACCATCAATTGACGATGTCAATACTGTTATTTCAAAATACAAAGACAAAAACCCATCATGTCTAATTGGACTTGGTGGTGGAAGTTCAATGGATGTAGTAAAATATGCTGCACCTGAGCTGAAAAAAGAAAAAATCTTGATTCCAACAACATTTGGAACTGGAGCTGAAATGACAACTTATTGCGTTCTGAAATTTGATGGTAAAAAGAAATTGTTACGTGAAGACAAATTTTTAGCTGACATGGCTGTAGTCGATTCATACTTTATGGATGGCACTCCAGAACAAGTCTTGAAAAATTCTGTCTGTGATGCATGTGCTCAAGCAACTGAAGGCTATGATAGCAAACTCGGTAATGACTTGACCAGGACTTTATGCAAACAAGCATTTGATATTCTGTATGATGCAATTATGAATGACAAACCAGAAAACTATCCATATGGATCAATGTTGTCTGGAATGGGCTTTGGTAATTGTTCTACAACTCTGGGACATGCATTGTCCTATGTGTTCTCAAATGAGGGTGTACCACATGGATTTTCATTATCCTCGTGTACCACCGTTGCACACAAACATAACAAATCAATCTTCTATGATAGATTCAAAGAGGCTATGGCAAAATTAGGCTTTGATAAACTAGAACTCAAAGCTGATATTTCAGAAGCTGCAGACACTGTAATGACCGATAAAGGACATTTGGATCCAAATCCAATCCCAATATCAAAAGATGATGTCGTAAAGTGTCTTGAAGATATCAATGCAGGCAACTTGTAAAAAATTCAATATTTTTTACTTTTTTTCTATTTTATTGATAAAGTACGAAATTGGCAGCTTGATGAAACTTTTTATTCTAATAATCTAACGTAAATGTACTTGGCTTCAAAACAACTCAAATTTGGTATTCAAAATGGACTAAATGTAGCAAGAGCTGGTTATACTGAAGACCAAATATTGACAGCATGTATTCTTGCTGATAAAACTGGTTATGATTCTATTTTTTATATGGACCACACAAATGTCCCACAATGGAAAAATGCAATTGTATTAGATCCATGGGTTATGTTGTCTGCAATTGCTGCAGTCACACAGAATGTTGAACTTGGAACTTGTGTCACTGATGCCATAAGACGACATCCCTCAAACATTGCACTAGCTGCAATTTCACTTGATAGAGTTTCTAAAGGTAGGGCAATTTTAGGAATTGGTGCAGGTGAGGCACAAAATCTAAAAGAATTTTGTATTCCGTTTGAGAAACCAGTTTCAAAATGGGAAGAACAAATTCAAGTTATTCATAAATTATACGAATCCACTCCTGATAACACAGTTAGCTATGATGGTAAATATTACAAATTAGAAGGTGCATGTTTGCAAGCACCACCAATTAGAAAACCACATCCCCCAACATACATGGCGGCAGGTGGTAAACGTACACTTGCAATGACTGGAAAATTAGGTGATGGTTGGCTACCAATCGGTTATACTCCACCACTCTTTGCAGATCATAAAAAGCAAATTGAAAAATCAATGGATGAAAATAATAGAACACAAGAAGAAAAAGACAACTTCCAATTTGCACTTGATATTGATGTGTACTTTTCTGAAGATGCGGAACAATCATGGGCTAAAATGAAAGAAGCAGTAAAAGTTAGTTTATTCAAGCCTGAAATTTTGAGAGTTCACGGCTTAAAAGAAATAGAAGGATTTGATTTTGTAAAATACTTTACAGAATATTCAATGTCAGACCAATCTTGGATTGTAAAGATGAGAGAGGCTGCAACTAAGATGCCTGATGATGTTGCTCGTTCTTCAATTGCACTTGGTACTCCTGAAGATATAATCCCTGTATTTGAGAAATTCATGGATGCTGGTGTTAATCACTTTGTAATTAGATTCTGGGGTAAGAATTACTTTGGTTCTATTGACAAATTTGCAACTCATGTAATGCCTGTATTACGTGAAAAAGCCAAGGCCAAACAATAAGACGTTCTTTACTATAACATACAGCAAATCATTTAGTTTACTATGTTCTAGGTACTATGATGGATGAAGACCTTCCTGAATCTGTAAAAAAATGCCTTGATATTTTAGAAGAAAATGTTGGTATTTTAGCAAATCTAGAGTATGATTTAGATGATGAAAAGGAAGATGAATTAACTCCTGATATGGAATTACACAATCTTTATGATATGACTGAAGATGTGGCAGAATCTGCTAAACTAAAACGGGCAGAATCTAATTTTTCAAGACGTCAATCTGAAGACTCTCTATGATTTATGTGGTCTTTTTCTTTTTGTAATTGCTTTTGAATTACGTCTGTTTTTCTGCTTTTCTATTCTTTTTCTAGTTCGTTCTGTTGCATTAGTTGAACCTTGAATAATTTTTGTTTTACTTCCATCCTTTAACATTATTTGTTTACCTTTGAATCTAAACTCTACATCTCTGCATTTGATGTAATATCTTTTGAGGCAGAAAAATATTCTATTATTGGTTCCATGCATTTCTTTAACTTCTTTTGATTTTTTTAATTCATTGAGGATATTTCGAAGCAATCCTTTGTCAATGTCTGTAATTCTATGTAGTTCTCTAAACCAGATGAATTTTGATGCTGAACCCCATTCTTCTAGAAGATCTAAAGTTTTCTTGACCGCCTCATCTCTTTCTTCGTCCACTTCACTCATTTCATATGTTGAATTAATCCTAAATTTAGCAATTTACATTAATGGAGAATTTGGATGAAAAAAGTCAAGTTTTAGAATGTTGTTTGCTTTTGATTATTTTTGTAATAACACTTTATGGGCACAGAATTCAAAACTGAATGCAATGAATTAGAATGTAGAATCTTGGAAATTAAGGCTATGGCCAAAGAACTAGAAGAAGAAGATTGAATTTATCTCTTTGATTTTGATTTTCTTTCTTTAATTCTAGATTTTGTTACTTTAACTGATTGTTTTTGATTATTCTCCATTTTGTTTGCTATGGAATCAATTTGTTTGATGATTTTTCCTTGTAATTCTGGAGAATTGGTTTTTAATAATTTTGATTTTAATTTTTTTAATTGATTGGAATATCCTTGAAAATCATCCCTTAATTCATTAAGATATGGATCATCCATGATGATTTTTTATTTCCCTTGTATTTTAGGGGTTTCTATACCCTGGATTTATAATATTATTTCACGTAAATTTACTAATGCAGTTAACTGGAATTCTTCAAATTAAATCATATGAAAAAGTAAAAGAATTTCTGAATGAAGAGCATGTTGGACGGGTAGCAAGTATTGATGTAAATGGATTCCCTCAAATCATTCCAATGAATTTTGTATTTCTAAATGATGCAGTTTACATGCATTCTCATGTAAAGGGTGAGAAATTAGATAATATTACAAGAAACAACAAGGTTGGTTTTGAAGCTGACCGAGAACTAGAATTTTTACCATCTTATTTTGAAGATCCACATAATGCATCTCTAGCTGATACATTGTACATCAGTGTTGTAATCAAAGGAGTTGCTTCTTTTGTATCTGATAGAGAAGAAAAAACTCTTGCACTAAATGGATTGATGAAAAAATATCAACCTGAGGGCCAGTATGATCCAATTCAATCTGAAATGCGTGTATTAGATGCTGTAAGTGTGTTCAAAGTAACTCCTCAAACATTACATGGTAAATACAAAATAGGTCAACATATGAGGTCTGAAAGCAGATTGGATTTAGCACAAAAAATTCTAGAGAAAAACTCTCCCTCTGCCATTGAAACTTTGAAAATTATGGGTTTTGATGTTACTGAATCCGGTTTAAAGATGATTGACGAGCCTGTATGGTAAGTTTTGGATAAATTTAATTTAGTGTTATTTTATCCTTAAAATCCAAATCTGTTTTTTTTAGTTTCTGCTTTTAATTTTTCAAGAAAATTGTTTGTTTTTATTGCCAAATCTATCATAACTTCTTGCTGGGTTTCTTTGAGGTCTTTTTTAGTATCCTCTTGATTTTCCTTTTTAAGAGCATCATCCATAATAAATTTAAATCGTTAATCCGATTTAATACATTCTACTGTTTGAACTTTGTATCATGTTAACCATTTGTTTTATTTTGGTAATCGTTAGCTATAAGTTCAGTTTTCAGGGATTGTAATTGTTGGAACAAATCTTGAAATTTGAATTGGCATCCGATTATGTGCCTACAGGTGATCAACCCCAAGCTATTGATTCCTTAGTAAAAGGAGTACAGAAAGGAACTGTTCAAACATTACTTGGTGTAACTGGAAGTGGAAAGACATTTTCTGTAGCAAATGTAATTACTAGAACTGGAAAAAATACACTTGTCATTTCTCATAACAAAACTCTTGCAGCACAACTTTATTCAGAATTAAAGCAATTTTTTCCAAAAAACAATGTTGGCTACTTTGTATCATATTATGATTATTATCAGCCAGAAAGTTATCTTCCACAAACTGATACCTACATTGAAAAAGATACTCAAATTAATGAAAAAATTGAAAAATTGAGATTAGAAGCAACTGCGATGCTGCTATCAGGAGAACCTACAATCATTGTATCTACTGTATCATGTATCTATTCACTTGGAAATCCTCAAGATTGGGAAGATTTGGCTATCACATTAAACACTGGTGATGAGATTAAACGAAGTGAAATTATTAGAAGATTTGTTGATGCAAGATATGAGCGAAATGATACTGAAGTAGCCCCTGGAAATTTTAGAGTTAAAGGGGATACGATAGATGTAACTCCTGCATATTCTGAAGATTTAGTTAGAATCTCTATGTTTGGGGATGAAGTAGAAAAAATTACTATTTTAGATCATGTTTCATTAAAAGAAAAAAAGAAAATATCTCAAATGAAAATTTATCCTGCAAAACATTATCTCATTGCAAAAGATGTTCGTAAAAAAGCTGTTAAATCAATTAGAGATGAATTGAAAAAACGTTTACCTGAATTAAATGAATTAGAAAAACAAAGACTTGAGATGAGAACAAAATATGATCTAGAAATGATTGAAGAGTTGGGGTATTGTTCTGGAATTGAAAATTATTCCAGGCATTTTGATGGACGAAAAGCAGGTGAAAAAGCATTTTGTTTAATGGATTTTTTTGGTGATGATTATCTTTTAGTAATTGATGAATCTCATGTTACATTGCCACAACTCCATGGAATGTACAAGGGTGACCGTTCAAGAAAAAATGAATTAATCACATATGGCTTTAGATTGCCTAGTGCATTTGACAATCGCCCATTAAAATTTGAGGAATTTGAAAAATACATACAAAATACAATTTTTGTTTCAGCCACTCCTTCTGATTATGAAAAAAAGATTTCATCTCATATTGCTGAACAACTAGTACGGCCTACAGGATTACTTGATCCTCAAATTGAGATTAGACCTACAAAAGACCAGATGGATAATCTAATCAAAGAAATTAACAAAAGGGCTGCCAACTCTGAGAGAGTCCTAGTTACTACTTTGACTAAACGTATGGCTGAAGATTTGGCAGAATATCTGTCAAAAAAACAAGTCAGGGTGAGATACATGCATTCTGAAATTGAAGGATTACAGAGAACTGAGATAATTAGGCAATTGCGATTGGGTGAGTTTGATGTGCTTGTGGGGATTAATCTTCTCCGTGAAGGGTTGGATATTCCTGAAGTTTCTCTAGTTGCAATTTTGGATGCAGATAAGGAAGGCTTTTTGAGAAATTTCACCAGTTTGATTCAAACGTGTGGTAGAGCTGCAAGAAATGTAAATGGAACTGTCATAATGTATGCTGATAACACAACCAAATCTATGAAAAATACAATGGATGAAACTAAACGTCGTAGAGAAAAACAAATGGAATACAATAAAGATCATAATATTACCCCTACCACAATTATCAAATCTGTTCCAGATCAAGAAGTTGCATTAGATGACTCTAAACTAAAATCCACTCATGACCTTACTACGGAAATTATTGATTTGGATGCACAAATGAAAAAATATTCAGAAGAATTGGATTTTGAAGGTGCAATAGAATGCAGAGATAGAATAAAAAGATTAGAGAAGTGGTTTGATTGTAAAAGGTGTAGAAAAGAAATGAAAAATTCGTGGAGCACGTCATCATAATCTAAAGAATTTAGATATAGATATTCCAAAAAATAAATTAGTTGTAATCAGTGGCTTATCTGGTTCAGGAAAGTCTACTTTGGCATTTGATACCATCTATGCTGAAGGGCAGAGACGATATGTTGAATCACTTTCGTCTTATGCTCG
>DAOWGL010000185.1 GCA_030637455.1 Candidatus Nitrosopumilus sp.
ATGCACATTTTCTCGACTTACATTAATTCCAACTCTGTCTTCTTTTACAAATGTAACTTCGACTTTATCACCAAACTTTTCAACAATTTTATCAGAAATACTCTTTTCAAATGCAGGTAACTCTACCGGTGCTGCTTCAGGTTTCTTTGCTACAGGTTTAGGAGGAGGTGATTTAACTTCAGGCTTAGCATCTGCGGGAGGATTTTCAGTTTCAGTACTCATTATACAAACTTCCTAGCCTTCATTCTCTTGATTTTTTCTTGCAATAACATACATCCTTGAATTAGAGTTTCAGGTCTAGGTGGGCAACCTGGAACATAGACATCAACTGGAATAATTCCATCGATTCCTGGAAGTACATTGTATGAATCAAAATATAATCCCCCAGTAATTGCACAAGCTCCCATAGCAATCACATACTTTGGTTCTGGCATTTGATCATAAACTAATCTGAGACGTGGTGCCATCTTTCGTGTAATCGTTCCTTGAACAACTACCAAATCACATTGTCTAAGTGAACCAAATGCTTCAATGATACCAAATCTTTCAACATCATATCTAGGACTTGATGCTGCACCAAATTCTACACTGCAACAAGCTGTTTCAATGTGAACAGGCCAAAGCGACCAAATTCTACCCCAGTTAATGGCATAACCCAATGGTTTACCAATTGCTTTTTCTAAAATGTCTCCTAACTTTCCGACAAAGACATTTGCATTTTCTGGCGTTACTAAATCTTTAAGCAATTTTATCCCCTACTCTCGTAAATACAATTTGTATAAATAACTACCATATTCTTCTTCTCCCGGATTGATACAATGCAAAAGCCATTGCTCCAAACATAATTGCTAAAAATGCCATTATCGGTAAAGTTGCTATCTTTGGAATTTCTAATAGTACACTTCCCCATGCATACAAGAAAATTGCCATCACATCAAATACTACAAACATCAAAATATACGGGTAATACTGCATCATGAAATGCGTTCTACCCTCACCAGTTGGAACTTGTCCACATTCCATTGGCAAGAATTTTACTGGATTACTTTTTTTTCGAGGAGAAATCATTCTAGAAATAACTAAAGCTGGAGCCATTGCTACTACGGCAAAGCCAAACATCAATACAACGGTACTGTAATTGCCCGCTAATTCCCCGACCAATTTAGCTTTTCACTCCAATTTTTGTATAAAAAGGTATGTTTCATTTTGTGAATCAAACTTTAGAAAAAAGAATTTTTCAAAAAGAACTTAATAGGATAACCTCAGATCGCGATCATGTCATTAAATGTAGGAGATATTGCTCCAGATTTTGAACTTGCAGATACCGAATTAAAAATGAGAAAACTGGAGGAATTTAAAGGCGGAAAAATTGTCTTATCATTCATAGTTGCAGCAAGTTCTCCTGTCTGTGAAGTAGAACTTTGTTCATTTAGAGACTCTTGGAAAGAAATTTCAGACATGGGTGCTAAAATAGTTGCAATTAGCAATGACGGTCCATTTGCAAACAAGGCATTTGCAGAAAAAAACAATTTTAATTTTCCATTATTAGCAGACTATACCAGTAAAACAATTCGAGATTACGATATTTTGATGCCAGATTTACTTCACATTAAAGATTACAATGCGGCAAAACGTTCTGTTTTCATTATTAATGAAGATGGGAAAATTGGTTACAAATGGGTTTCAGAAGATCCATTAAAAGAGCCAAACTATGAAGAAATTAAAAATTTCTTAAAATAAAAAATTCTATTCTATTTCTGCAACAACGTCGCCTTTAGCAACAGTTGCAGTTTCTTTAACTTTGATTGTTTTTACAACTCCATCTTTGTGAGATTTTATAGCAACTTGCATTTTCATAGATTCTAAAGTACAAACAACATCTCCTTTCTTCACAGAATCTCCTTCTGAAACAGATATTGATACAACCTTGCCAGGAATTTGACTTTTCAAACCTAATTGTGCATCAGCACTACTGGCACCGCCAGTATTTTTGTATACAACCTCATCAAAATGAGTATTACGATTAATAATAATTGGAACGTTGTCAATTACAATATTCATTTCACTTGTAGATTGTTCAAGATATTTTGCTTTGTGATATTTTTGATCTAAAATAAATTCTATTCCTTTAGAATTCATAGTAATAATTTTTAATTTATGCTCGTTATCATTAATTTTAATTACATAATCATTATTTCCAAGATTTTCTATTATCTTTCCTTCAAATGATTTTTCAATGTCTTGTATTTTATAATTCATTTTTCATCAATCCAATTTGTATTTCCAATTTACGTTATTGGCAGCGTTATTTTGTACACGGCTCTTAAAATATTCAGAATGAATTATTGCAGCCGCTAAAGCAGCTTCGCTTTTATCTTCTTTTTCTTTTTTAAGATCTGCAGTTAATCTATCAATCATATCATAACGTTTTAGAAAGTCTGTAGAAAGATCTCCATTTTTGTATTCATCAGAATTTAGAATTCTTTTGTAAAGAGGTATTGAAGTTTCAACTCCTTGAATGTAAAAGTCATTTAATGCAGCAAGCATTCTAGTTCTAGACTCTTCAAATGTTTGTCCCCAAGTAACGAGTTTTGCCATAAGTGAATCATAAAATGGTGAAACAGTGCATCCAGGATAAAGATAGGTATCACATCTAACGCTTGGCCCTGCAGGGATAGTCACATCAGGTATAGGTCCAGTTGATGGAGCAAAGTCCAAGAAAGTATCTTCTGCGTTAATTCTACATTCGATAGCATAACCATTCATTTTGAGATCACTTTGTTTGAATGGAATTGCTTCTCCATTTGCAATGTCAAGTTGTAATTTGACCAAGTCTAATCCAGAAACAAATTCTGTAATTGGGTGTTCTACCTGTAATCTTGCATTAATTTCAATAAAGTAAAACTCTCCGTTATCAGCTCTTAGAAATTCAGCAGTACCCAAGTTGGTATAGCCTACTGCATCAGCAGCTTTGCAAACAGATTCTCCTACACGGGCTCTTGTTTCTTCATCAACTATTGGTGAAGGGGTTTGTTCAATTAGTTTCTGGTTACGTCTTTGAATAGAACATTCTCTCTCAAAGATATGTACAGTGTTGCCATGAGTGTCTCGAGCAAATTGATATTCAATATGTCTTGTTTTTTCCAAGTATTTTTCTACAAGGATTGCAGATTTTCCTACTGCTGAAATAGATTCAGCAGTGACTGATTCAAATCCATCACGTAGTTCTTTATCGTTAGTTACAATTCTAATTCCACGACCTCCACCACCATAAACTGATTTTAACATAACAGGGTAGCCAATGTCATTTGCAATTTTTTCTGCATCAGCTGCATCTTTTACTAGACCAGGACTTCCAGGTACAGTTGGAACTTCTGCTTTGAGCATTGCAGCTTTACATGTCATTTTATCTCCACAGAGATCCATTGATTCTGCAGTTGGACCAATAAAGGTAATTTTATTTTTATCACACAATCTCACAAAGTCATCATTTTCAGAAAGGAAACCATAACCTGGATGAACAGCATCGGTTCCAGATTTTAACATCACTTCAAGAATTTTTTCTTGATTAAGATAAGATTTTGCAGGAGCTGCCTCTCCAATATGATATGATTCAGTA
>DAOWGL010000210.1 GCA_030637455.1 Candidatus Nitrosopumilus sp.
CCGTCTGCCTTGTATTGCTACAATGACTCGCATGGCTTAGTATCAATCCGATAGCAGTCAGGTCCGGCAGGATCAACCGGATTCTGAATTATATTTTGTATTCTGATTATAGAAGTACACTTGTACTTTAATTTGGAATTGACGGATGCACATAATCTTCACATCTCAGATATTGATCTTTCAATCAAATCCTCATACTTGTATGCGTAACTGGAGGCCCATGAATCACAAAGTGGCATCTTGCCATACTTCATCACGAGCGCCGCCTATTGCGTTACGTATGCAGAAGCCAACAAAGTCAGAATCCATATAAACCATACGTGAAATTATGCCTGATCGGGCCAAAAAATTGTAAAAATTACACATTTTATTTTCAAGATGAACCCCCAAAGCCCCAATTATGATTAAAATCATCAGGATCAAAGATATTTTGATACTTAAAATGGTAGATCTCATTTTGAAAATTACTTTTGAGTTACATTACAGAATATAAAAAAAAGACAAAGAATTCTGCAAAAATATTTGCAAAGTCTTTGAAACTTCATGTAAATGGTGTTTCTCATAACATAAGATTTTATGAACCATATCCATTTGTTGTAAAATCATCTTCAGGTAAAAACCTCATAGATGTTGATGACAACAAGTATACCGATTATTGGATGGGTCATTGGAGTTTGATTTTAGGTCATGGTAATAAAGATGTCAAGGATTCTTTGAAAAAACAAATTGAAAAAAGCTGGATGTATGGAACTGTAAATGAACAAACAATGAAACTTTCAGAATTAATATCTAAAGCAGTTCCAGTAGCTGAAAAAATTCGCTATGTAACATCAGGTACAGAAGCTACAATGTATGCAGTGAGATTAGCAAGATCAGTTACTGGGAAAAAAATTATTGCAAAAATTGATGGCGGATGGCACGGATACACTTCAGATTTATTGAAAAGTGTAAACTGGCCATTTACAGAATCAGAAAGTTCCGGAGTAGTAAATGAAGAAAAGATTGTATCTATCCCTTACAATGATTTAGAAGGTTCTATTAAAATTCTTAAAAAACATGCAAAAGATTTAGCAGGTGTAATCATTGAACCGGTTTTGGGAGGTGCAGGATGTATTCCAGCTACTACAGATTATCTTAAAGGTATTCAAGAATTTGTTCATAAAAATAAATCATTATTTATCCTAGATGAAATTGTTACAGGGTTTAGATTTAGATATGGATGCTTATACCCTACAATGAAACTAGACCCAGACATTGTTACTTTGGGGAAAATTGTCGGAGGAGGAATGGCAATAGGTGTAATGTGTGGTAAAAAAGAAATTATGGAATACGCAGATACTACAGGGAAGAAGAAATCAGAGCGGAGTTATGTAGGAGGAGGAACATTTTCTGCAAATCCAGCCTCAATGACATCAGGATATGCAACTCTATCTGTTTTAAAAAATAATAGTTCCCTATACTCAAAAATCAATGATTTAGGAGAATACGCCAGAAAGGAACTAACCAAATCTTTTGACGGTAAAGTGATTGTTACCGGTAAAGGATCTTTGTTTATGACCCATTTTGTAAAAAATGGAATTTCAGAAATAACCAATGCCACTCAAGCATCAATGTGTGATGTTACAGCTCTACACGACTATCATTTTAAAATGATAGCACATGATGGAATCTTCTTTTTGCCAGGAAAGTTAGGTGCAATATCAAATTCACACACAAAAGAAGATATCAAAAAAATGATTAAATAATTATCGCTATTTTGAAACAGACTTGCTCCACAAAGTCAATTTGTTAAAAATATCAAGATAGTCTTCAGATTTTGTTGTGATGTGAACATGTGCTAACAGTTCTCCAAATTTGGCTTCCAGAATCATTGTATTTTCTTCTTTGAAAAATGGTATAGAGATGCCAATTTTCTGTAATGAATTAAATTCAAAATTTTCAATTTTTAAATAATTATTTCTAACTGTAATATGCTTTTTTTGAGAATTTTTGTTGATAGATTCATCCAGTTGCTTTTTAGTTGAATCATTCCAAATAGGCGAGTCTTGAGGCCATCTATGAACATGAACTTTATCAGCAAAATATCTTAATTCAAAATCAGACAATATTCTAAATCATTATTGATAAAAATTAAGGGTATCTTACGCTAGAATTGTAACTGATTCCACTTGTTCAGGATCATTAAAGATGTCTTTATTCTTGTAGCAATACTCACACACCATCCATTGAGGAGTTCTAGTACTGCTTCTAGTACCATTGTAAGTAATCAAATACTTGTGGTCGTGTCGATCGTAACAATAGTCCATTTCTAATCATACTAGATACAATTACCTTATAGAAATCTCGGAAAAAACTCAAAGTGTGAAGATCCAAATTGGCACATTTGTACAAATTTTGGAAAGTTAAGCCAAACTTTCATTAGCAATATCATTTTGGAGAAATTATGGGATTATTTAGATCTAAAGACAATACTGAGGATTTAATGTATAATGCAATGTCATTGATGGAGAAAAATCAGCCAAAAGGAGCTATCTCACTGTTTAATAAAATACTAAAACAAGATTCCAAAAATACTTCAGCATTATTTAACAAAGGTCTAGCATTAAACCAGATAAAAAAATACAGTGACGCAATAACCTGTTTTGATATTTTACTAGAGATCAATCCAAAAGATTCTCAGGCATGGAATAATAGAGGGATTGCAATGGCAGAAAACGGTAACATCCAAGCAGCTGCTGAATGTTATGACAAAGCAATAGAAGTAGACCCAAAAAATGCTGCATCGTATTTTAACAAAGGAGTGTTACTTGATAAATTACAAGAAAGAGAGGAAGCATTACAAGTTTTAGATAAAGCAATATCAATAGAACCAAGAAAACCAAATGCATTGTTTTACAAAGGAATCATCCTAGGCAAAATGAAAAAACACGAAGAAGCATTGAATTGTTTTAATTCAGTGCATAAGAATAACCCCAGCCATATGGATGCATTTTTTCATAAAGGTATCGAACTAGCAGAATTAGAAAAGCATGTAAAGGCAATTGAAATTTTTGATAAAATACTATCGAAACATAAAGATAATGTGAATATTATCTATGCAAAGTCAAGAAGTAAAGCAGCTTTAGGAGAGTACCCTCAAGCATTAGAATTGCTAAAACAATCAATTTCTAAAAATCCAAAAACCATTAGAAATTGGGCAAAAGAAGAACCAGTATTCACAAAATTACATTCCAATGATCAATTTAGAAAATTGGTTAAACTATAACACAGTAAATTTAACCTCATAAAGAATAAAATTAGTTTTTTATAAATTTCATGGAAAAGCACCTTGATAATATTTGATTGTAATGTACACACCGATTATGATTAACAATCCCATACTTGCAACCATTGTCTTTCTCTCATTCCAGGGTATACGCATGAATAATTTGTAAGAATTATGAACTTAAGCGTATTGGAGTTGTTTATTGGGAAATTATTATTCTAAATTTCTTTATTTTTAGATGTGGACTTGACGGGTCTTCGATTCCCATCTAGCCCACGAAGAACAATGTTTCTAAAGGGATAAAAATCATTTGAGAAGTTTAGAATCTTAATCGATGTGAATTCTAGACACCATTGAACTCTAAAAAGAGTAATTTATTCACCGTAAACAGTATGAAGTACAGTGCTATTTACAAGAACTTCAGGTGTAAATTGAACATGAACTGTCACTTTATTGTTAAAATCAATATTCACATTATCAAATAATGATTTGTATCTTTCAATCACCCTATTATTAGATGTCAAATCAGATCCTGCTTTAATTAATAATCCATCTTCAATCAAAGAATTAATTTTTCTATATCCAGAGGTTGTAGGAATATCTAATTTTTCTAAAATTTCAGAGATGGTCCAAGGTTCACCAATCGAAGCATTTAGAATTTTTGACATTTCATCATCACTGAATGCTTTTAGTATGGATTTACTAATTTTAGGATCGGAGATTGTAAATCTTTTTTCAGATTTGTCTTGTTTTGATTTCATACAGCAAACACCATCCAAGAATTTCTTTTCCAGACCAGATGCACCTGCACCAAAAAATTCTCTCAAAACAGAATCTAATTTTTGAAATTCTTTTATTGATTCAGTAATTGAAATACCGTATTTTTCAAATAAACGATTTTGTATACTATGAAAGGTAGTTTCACCAAGATTATCACGAATCATCTTTTCAAGAGATGCTGCAAAAAAAGTGTCAATTCCAGTCAATATTTTAATTTCCTAATACTTTCATATTAATTTTCAATGGAATTGAAGATAGATGATCAGTCATGAGGTGTAATCTCCGATAATTTGCGAATGTGGCTAACATTACTTTCTGTTGCCAGATTCAAGGCATTTTGCATTTCATTGTAAAATAATTTGGTGCTTTTTTGAGTAGGAGCGATATTACATTCTTCTATTATGGGCAATAGTTTAAAATTTCTATATTGCTGATAGTTTACTGTGCAAGTGTAAAGATGGGTATCTTCTTTGAATTTGTATTGAATTTCAAAAGACTCAGGTAATTCATTTTCTTGTAAGAGAATATCAGTAATTGTTTGTTTGATTTGATGTACATCAAATGGTTTGTAAATTATAGGAATGTTCAATAAATTAAGAAAAGGGGAATTACGTACATTCAGATCCCCAGTAATTATAATAAATTTAGCCTTTGAATCTACATCTTTAATATTTTCAACAGCATAGTATCCATCATATCGTGGCATTTGTAAATCAGACAAAACTAAATTAGGTTTGTGTTGCTTATACAACTCTACAGCATCTTTACCATCATTACCAGTTGCAAGAATGTCTACGCCTATCACATGTAATAATTCTGAAAATACATCCACTATATCCTGATCATCATCTATCAGTATACAGTTAACCAAGTAACAAGGACCTCAAATTTATAATCATATTTTATTCTAATGTGTTATTCATATTTTATATTATTATCTTATTTTATTAATTCCCAAACATGGGAATTTCTTCAGGCACAAACTTGTTTCATAAATCAATAATAATTAAAAAACAATGAATAGATTATAGGACTTTTTTTCTTACTGCATCAATTCTAATAATTCCAATTTTCTTTTTTGGACCAACAAGTCTTGCCTCAAAAATTGGGATATAAACTTCAGAAATATCACGTAATGCGAATTCCTCATTTAGATTTTTAACATCAGACTCCATCGGTTTTTTTAATTGGGTTTGAAGTTTATCTATTGCAGCATCATAAGTCATCTCAGGTTTTTTTACATTTGATTCGTTTTTTTCTAGTAATTGTTTTGGGTAATTCTCTACAGTTTTTGAATTTATCTTGAATGGGAATTTTATTTCATTCCCATGATGATCAAAAGTTAATTCATCTTCTTCTTCAACAAAAACATGCTCATCTAATTTAAAATCAATTTTATTTTTTCCTCTTTTTCCAACAAATGCCTTTGTAATACTTGATTTTGAGCGTACTGGAAATAACCCATCACCTAAAGAAACTTCAGATACGTTTGAATCAACAGAGATGGAATGAGTCGCTTTTCTAAAATAATCGGCAACATATTTTCCAGAAACCATCAAAATGCATTCATAGTATAATTTTAACGAATGAACATGGACATCCTCATTTTTTGGACGTGAGAGTAATGATTTGAAAGGGCCTGTTTTCTTTGAATTTACAATATCCATAGCTTCTGTTTCATCAATACTTTTTCGTAAAACCACAGTCTTTACATCATGAGTTTTTGCCAAAACTGTTCAAAGTATGCAATTCTATCTATTAAGTCAATTCAGATAGGAAAGAAATAATAGAATTGAAAATAATCTAAATTCATGGGAAAAAAGAAAGGCGGCTATATTGACAAATTTTTGAAAAAAGCAGACAAGGCAATTCAGGAAGGAGTCAAAAAAGCAGATGAAGCGTTGGAGGAAGCTGTAGAATTTGGTTCAATGACGGCAAAACAAGCAGCAAAAACAAGCAAAGAATTGCGAAACCAGGCAAAAAAAGAAAGAGAAATATTACAGAAGAAAGGAATTGCAAAAATCAATGAAGGGTTATCTACTGCAAAAAAAGTTACATCAAATACACAGGACGATTTAGAAACATTGAAAAAATTAGGTAAATTAAGAAAGGCAGAAGTAATTACAGAAAAAGAATTTCAAGCTAAAAAGAAAAAGATTCTGGATAGAATATAAAATGAAAAAATCAAATATTTCAGGTGCTGGAGATAAAAGAAAAATAAACCCAGATTGGTTTACAAATAAAACATGGATGAAAGTTCTTTCAGAAAAAATCAAAGCAAAAGATCAAGATATCTATCATGTGCATTTTGAAAAGGGTTCAAGAACAAAACTTCATCAACACAATGGCAATCAAGTACTAATTGGAGTTAAAGGAAAAGGAAGTCTTGAAATCTTTAGAAAATACGGTTCCAGTAAATCAAATTTTAAAATAAAAAAAATTGAGAGGATTAGCCTTAATGAAGGAGATATAGTTCACATTCCAGCAAAAACACTTCACACGCATGGTTCAATTGACAAGAAAAAAGAATTTTCACACATTGCCATAAACATCCTTCCAAAGAAAAATGCAATATACAAAACAGAATGGTATGAATCAGATTTTAAGACAAAAGTTTCAAAGATCATCTAAATGAAATGTCATTGCGTAAAAATTCAGAAATCGATTCAATTCAAGGAAATGAAGGAACTAAAATCAAACAATATTTCCACCCACATAACACTCTAAATGGAATCAATTACAGTTTAGCCCAATTCATATTAGGATCAGGAAAAAAATCAAAACTTCATAAAATGAGTTCATCTGAAATATACTATATTTTAGAGGGTTCTGGAATTTTACACGTCGATGATGAATCTCATCATTTAGAAAAAGAGGATTCAGTATATGTTCCACCAAACTCCAAACAGTTTATTGAGAACGTAGGAACTAATGATTTGAAATTTTTGTGTATTGTAGAACCTGCATGGAAGGCAGATGATGAAATTTTGTTTGAATAAACAAATTAACTGTAAAGGATAGGCAATTATTTTTAACATATGACAAATCTCTATTTTTAGTGAATACATTTCAAGCACTCAGAGTATTGAATGTAGATTCTAGTTCATCACAAACTGAGATCAAAGCAGCATACAGAAAAATGGCACTAGAGTTGCATCCAGATAAGAACAATGGAAAATCAGAAGACGGGGAATTTAAGAAAATTACTGAGGCATACAATCATCTTAAGAGTAATCACAATCAAAGAACTAATTCTAGTTATCAAACGGCAACTCAGAACAAACCAAAAAATGATTTTAAAAGAAAACCCCAATGGGGAGCACCAGATGATGGAAGCATACCCGAGCAAGACTGGGGCAAATATACCCGTGAATTTGAAGAAGGAGACCCTGATTTTTGGAAAGAATATGAACGAAAATTCTGGGAAGATTACAATGCTCGAATACGTGCAGATGGAAGTAATGGAGAATTTGAAAAAGCACAAGAGCCAAAAAAACAACCAGATCTTTTTGTAGATGTAGACAAAAGTTTGTGCATAGGATGTTGTAGTTGCGAGATCATTGCACCAGAGGTATTTTCAATTAATAAAGAAAGCAGATCAAACCCCAAATCATCAGTGATAAATCAGAAAGGTGCAGGAGTTAACAAAATTATGAATGCTGCAGAAACTTGTCCTACTAAAGCAATCAGAGTAGATAATGCAGAAACAAAAGAACGGCTGTACCCGTATTAAATTTTCAGTTTTTCATATAGTACATCCATCTCAGATTCAGATAGAGTTACAGTAGAATTAAACATGCTATGGATTGCACCAGCAGAATCATCCTTACTTCTAGGAACTAA
>DAOWGL010000001.1 GCA_030637455.1 Candidatus Nitrosopumilus sp.
ATTAAATTGTGATTTAGGCGCAGAAGAGTACATTGTAGATGAATTAAAACAAATGCCTAATGTAGGTAATGTGTATCTTACTTTTGGGGCATATGATGTGATAGTAGAAGTTCACACAGAGAATCAAGATGAATTTGAAAAAGCAGTTTCAGCAATAAGGAAACTATCCAGAGTTGTTAGCACAATGACACTAAATGTCATCAATCCCGAATAATTATTTATTCTAATTTTAAATTTATTTTTTTAATTTCTCTAATTCTAATTTTAGGAATCAATGAATATTTTATGTATTGATCAGATAATAGTTTTTATCTAATTCTATTTTTGTAATTTTGAAAGTAATGCGGCATAGATGAATGGTAGAATTGTTGTAACTTCTGCATGAAGTGTTGATTGTTTTGCTATCTGTGTAACTTTTCCCCATGAAATTGCTTCTCGTACAAGTGCACCACTTAGACTTCCATCAAATTCTTGTGCGGTAGTGATGTAAAATGCATAGTCTAATCCTTCTCTGTATTGATTCCACCATAATGTGTGGTGTTTTGAAATTCCACCTCCAATCATGAATGCTCCTGATTTTTCTGCTTTGAAAATTAACCCTGATAACAAATTTGCATCTCCTACCATGTTTAATTTAAAATCTGCATGTTTCTGTGTAAATAACCAAATTTGACTTCCTACTGCTCCATCCATAATTCCTGGAACTACTACGTCAATGTCATTTTTGTATGCCCAATATAGAAAAGAGTCCTCACCAAGATGCTTTCCAATCATTTTGCAAATTTCAGCTGTACTCATCTCTTTGTTTCCATTTTGATATTCTTCTTCTAAGAAACTCTGCATCTTTTCTTCAATTAGTGGTCCGTAACTATCCATTGGTACTAGGACATTTCCTAACCTGTGAATATTTTGATTTGCCAATTCCATATCATCCATTGTAAATGTGCCTTCTTTGTAATGTGAAAAGTGTCTGGCGATATCATGATCTAAAGCACCGCATGTTGTAATTACAACATCAAACCATTTGTTTTTTATCATATCTTTTATGATTCCTCTTAACCCTGTAGATACTACTGCACCTACAAATGAAACAAATCTTAAACATTGTTTATCTGAAATCATTTCTGTTAAAATCTCCAACCCGCTTGCTAGGTTCACTGACTCAAATCCGCCTGATTGAGACAACTCTTCAAAAATTTTTTCTATTGCCATGTTTGAATCAATTTGAATATCTTTTACTGGACGGCCTGGTTCTATCATGATTATATTGTATGTCTATACCAAATATAAAATCCTGCCTTTGATGTGTGGGTTTTTTTCAATTGTCTAGGGAAACTTTAAACCTCCCCCTCAACAATGAATTTTAAATGGCTGATAGAATTAAAGTTGGTTTAGTAGGTATTGGTAATTGTTTTTCAGGTTTAATTCAAGGAATTGAATATTATAGAAAAAATCCTTCACAAGAAGTAACTGGTATTATTCACGATAAACTCGCTGGATATGGAATTCATGACATTGATTTTGTTTGTGGATTTGATGTTGGTGAAAATAAAGTTGGCAAATTATTGCATGAGGCAATTTATGAATATCCAAACATGGTTGATTGGATTGCTAAAGATGATTTACCAAAAAATGAGGCAATGGTCTATGAAAGTCCTATTTTAGATGGAGTTGGAGTTTGGGTTGAAAATAGAATCAAGCCTATTGTTAGCACAAAAACAACTGAACAAATTGCTGAAGAGGTAAAAAAAATTATCAAAGAAAAGGGAGTTGAAATTATTGTATCTTATTTGCCAGTTGGTTCTGATAAGGTAACTGAATTTTGGGCTCAAATTTGTTTAGATACAAAGACTGCATTTGTAAATTGTATTCCATCTTTTATTGCATCAGATGAAAAATGGGCAAAAAAGTTTGAGGATGCAAATGTCCCTTGTATTGGTGATGATATCAAAGGCCAAGTTGGTGCAACTATTGTACATAGAACTCTGGCTAAACTTTGTAGTGATAGAGGAACAAAAATTGAAAAAACATACCAAATCAATGTTGGGGGTAATACTGATTTCTTAAACATGAAGGAACAAGACAGATTGGCATCAAAAAGAATTTCTAAGACTGAGAGTGTTCAAAGTCAACTTAAGGAAAGATTAGATGATGATCAAATCTATGTTGGTCCTTCAGACTTTATTCCATTTCTAGGAAATACTAAACTAATGTTTATGAGAATTGAAGGTAGGCAATGGGCAAACATTCCATATAATATGGAAGTTCGTTTAGAAGTTGACGATAAAGCAAATTCTGCAGGCATTGTAATTGATGCAATACGATTAGCAAGAATTGCTCTTGATAGAGGCGTTGGTGGTCCAATTAAACCTGCCAGTGCATACTTGATGAAACATCCAATAGAGCAAACTTCTGATGTTAAAGCAAAAGATGCTTGTGAAAAATTTGTTGCAGGCGACTAGTCACTGAAAATTATTAGAATCTGAAAATCTTATCTTTCTACTGCTTTCATATTTATTCAAATCAAACTCTTTGCTGATTC
>DAOWGL010000152.1 GCA_030637455.1 Candidatus Nitrosopumilus sp.
AAAGACAAAGATACTAAAATCTCAAGATTTCAAGGAGTAATTTTCAAAGAAGAATCACCTAATGGAACCATCATTAGAGAATCATCTGATGATTTTTTATAAAATGATAAATAAATCAATTTGATGATCAGAAAGCCAGTTGTAGCAGGGCAGTTTTATCCTGATAAAGAAGAAGATTTGAGAAATATGATCAATTATTGTATTGAACACAAGTATGGACCCGGCAGTAATCCTACAATATCAAATGAAAAAATATTTGGAATTATTTGTCCTCATGCAGGCTATGTGTATTCAGGTCCAACTGCATGCCATTCCTACAAGTCTATCTCATCTCAGAATCCAGAACTTGTAATCATAATTGGGCCAAATCATTTTGGTATAGGGCAAGATGCAGCTACGATGATTGATGCGCAGTGGCAGACCCCTTTGGGAATGGTGAAGGTAGATTCAGAATCAGCAAAACAAGTGGTAGAAATATCAAAATTTATTGAAATTGATGAATACTCTCATTCACAAGATCATAGTTTAGAAGTACAAATTCCAATGCTACAAGAAATTCTTTCAAATGATTTTCAGATTCTCCCCATTATCTTGCGAGCACAAGATATGGAGACTGCAATAGATGTTGGAAATGCAATATCTGAAATTGCAAAAAAGAAAAATGCAATAATTATTGCCTCATCTGATTTTACTCATTATGAAGAAAATTCTTTTGCGCATCAACAAGACAAGGCATTGTTAGAGCCAATCTTGGAGATGAACATAGAAAGATTCTATCAAGTGTTAAATGAAAGAAGAGTTACTGCATGTGGTTATGGCGCCATGGCATCCGCAATGATTGCATGTAAAAATCTCGGTGCAACAAAAGGAGAATTACTCAGCTATTCAACAAGTGGAGATGTATCTGGAGATACCGAGTCAGTTGTAGGATATAGTGCAATAAAATTTGTTTAGTAAAAATTTGCATTTCACTATTTTGTCATAAAAACAACGTGTTTTTGAACCTTATCAATGGATTATAGATTCTCAAAAATGAAAATAGTAACAAGCCTAATGTAAAAAACTTCAATTAGTGTTAGTGTGGATTCTGAAACACAAAAAAAGATTGATGAGATAATGTACGAAACAAACGAGAAAGTCAGTGCCATCGTAAATGAAATTAGAGATATTCGATTTTCCAAAATGGATGAAAGTGAAAAACTAACCAAATGTGATAATCTAAGAGTAGAATTTGAACAAGTCATGATTGAAGAAGAAGAGAAAGTGGTAAAAGTGATGACTGAATACCCATGAAAATCAATGAGATAGACCCAGATTATGAAACAGTAAAGATTGATCAGATTGGAATAATTGATTCTCTTACTGGTGCAGTTGTATTCAAAGATGAAACAGTTGAATTTGCAATGTCTGGGTTTTCATCTGAAGTTGCAAGGTGTATTTCTGATTTTTTAGAGAAAAAACGTGATGATCCTCCTACAATATATCGTCTAGTTGAGCAAATCTGTGAGGAAAATGGAATCCTTTTGGTAAAAGTCAAAATCTATGAAAGTGGAGGCATTTTCAGAGCAAATCTGTATTTTACTGGGAAAAAAGACATGGTGTTTAGAAATTTTAGAGCATCAGATGCAATAGCATTAGCGACATATTACAGCATCCCGATTTTAGTAAGAAAATCAATGCTAAAAAATATAGAAAAAAGTAAAATTGAAAAAAACTGATTCTCAAAAGTAAAAGATTAATCTCTTAAAGAGAAAAGAAAACTATATCTCAAAAAACAATCATAATAAAAGCAGATGGAAGTAGAGTTTACTTTAACCCCAATAAAATAATAAGAACTTGCATGAGGGCGGGAGCAAGCCGAGATGCAACTAAGAGAATTCTCAAAAAAATTCATGGGAATATTTATCGTGGCGTTGGGACACGCACCATTTACAAACTTGTTTTAGCAGCATTAAGTGAAGAAAAAGAAGGTAGAGCACTAAAACAAAGATACAGACTCAAAGGGGCAATAATGAGGTTGGGAATTGGAGGCTATGTGTTTGAAAACTATGTAGGTGAAATATTGGAACATTCAGGTTTTAAAATTAATAAAATCAGAGGTAAAGTCAAAGGAAAATGTGCAGTTCATGAAATTGATCTTATTGCATCTGATAAAAATAACAGAGTACTAGTTGAATGCAAATATCATTCCAAACACGGGGTATACACAGGTTTAAAAGAATCCCTATACACTCATGCAAGATTTCTAGATACTAAATCATACTTTGATGTAGAGTATCTTGTTTGTAACACCAAAATTTCTACCCATGCAAAAAAATATGCAAAATGTATAGGTCAACAAATTCTTTCATGGAAGTATCCTCCAAACAACAGTCTAGAAAATATCATCGAGGCCAATCATCTTTATCCAATTACAATTTTGAATCTAAATACAAAAGAACTAGAGGTTTTTTTAAATCGAGGGATTATTCTAGCTAAAAGTATTTTAGATTATTCAGAATATGAGTTATCTAAAAAAACAGGTATTCATATTAAGAGAATAAGAAATCTTCAAAAATTGATTAGCCAAATAATTTCTTAATATGATATTCATTCATGAGAATCTTCATCAGACTAAATATTCCTTGGAATCATTTTTGAACCATGGCAAAAAAACCTGTAAAAAAATCACCATCAAAGTCAAGTTTTTCTGAATTTGACAGGGTTTTTGACAATTTTCGAAGCGATTTAGAAAAATCAATTTCTTCTTTTCCAAGAATAGATTTTTCATCTTTTCCAAAATTATCTCAAACTGGATGTGATGTGATTGATGAAGGAAAACAATTTCGAATGAAGATGAATGTTCCAGGATTGAAGAAAAGTGAGATCAATCTCAATGTAACAGATAATTCAATCGAGGTTACTGGGGAGCATAAAGAAGAGGAGAAAAAGAAAAATTACTTGAGAAAGGAAAGACACAGCCTATCATACTATCAGACCATCCCACTGTCTGAAAAAGTAGTACCTGGAAAGGTAAAAGCAAAACTGACTGATGGTGTTTTAGACGTAACACTCCCAAAGAGTAAACCAACTCCAGCCCCAAAGAAAAAACCTGTAAAAATACAGTGATTTCTTTTTTATTTTTTGAACATAAAAATAGTTCATTGTTTTTATGTTCAAAAAATAAAATTTTCCAAAAACTAGTTACTTTACAATAAGAATAGAACAAGGTGAATTATTTGCAAGTTTGTTTGAAATACTTCCAAGAAAGAATCTTGCTGTTGCACCTAGGCCTTTGTTTCCTACAATAATCAAATTACATTGTTCTTTTTTTGCTAATTTTATAATTTCATTTGCAATGTTTCCTTCTTTTAGGACTATTTTTGAGTCCATTCCTTGCTGGGTAGCCGTTTTCTTTCCTTTTACCAAAGCATTGTTTCCAACCTTTCTTAACATTTCAAGATATGCTTTTCTATCTAATGGATTAACGGAAATTACTTTTTCTACAACGTACAAAAGTATTAACCGAGATTGATAATTTTTTGCCATATCACATGCATGCAAAAGTGCTTTTTCCGAATACTTTGAACCATCGAGAGGCACTAAAATATTCATGTATAGTGATTTTCTCATGAAATATTTTACAAATTATGTCTATTTAACTAAACTCTTGGAAATCGAATGTGATTTTGTTTTCATTAATTTTGTAACTTTATGGAAAGTCAATTCCAAATCCTTCACAATAGATAATATGCCTCTCACGAATTTCACCCCCCGGCACAAGAGAAACCAATCAGCAACTTGCCATTTTGCTAACTAAAACAGTACTTGTTTCAACGCCACGAGGATTCAGCTATCAAATTGGAGATGAAAATGGACGCAGATAGGTGTAAAATTATGGATTAGTTTTTGGCAATGTTATTGTAAAAATAGTAGGAGGTGTTTTTACTGAAATTATTCCTCCATGCTGTTCAATTATTGTTTTACAGCTTACAAGCCCCAATCCAGTCCCAGTCTGTTTTGTGGTAAACAAAGGATCAAATATTCTTGAAACGTTGTCAGGCTTTATTCCAGATCCTGAATCTTCAAACTCTATGACAAAATCTTTTTCAGACTCGAATGTTCGGATTAGAATTCTTCCATCATCCTTGCCTATTGCCTGAACGGCATTAATTACAAGATTACTAAATACAACTTGGATTTGTTCAGGATCTCCAAATATCTCAATATCATTTTTTGTAAGAGTCACTTTGATGTTTTCTGGAATTGGAATTGTTTCTAAAGTTTTTCTTAAAATTTTCAATACAGAGATTTGTTTTATTTTTAATTCACGATTTTGTACAAAGCTCAATACCTCACGAATTTGATGAGTCATTCGTTGAACAGAGTCTTTCATGAGTGGCAAATATTTTCTAGTTTTCTCATCAAGATTTTCTTTTGGTTGTAAATCAATCATATCTAATGAATTTGATAAAACGTTTAGAGGGTTTCTCAGATCGTGTGCAATTCTGGCAGATAGTTCACCCATAGATGATAGTCGTTCAGAATTTATCAACTGTCTTTTAGAATCCTCAAGTTTTTTGGCCATTTCTGAAAGATCCTCAGCAAGATCATGAATCTCTTTTGGGCCTGAAATACTTGTGGGCTTAAAATTATTTTCAGAGATTTTTTTAGAAAAATATTGTAGTTGTGAAATGGGACGAGACACATACAAACTAACAACATATCCAATAATTCCAGATATTGTAGCTATAATTGCTGCAATGAGGATCATTACAAAAGTGGATTGTGTGATTAGTTCATCCAATTCATATAACGCATAATCTATCTGAACAAGACCAATTTTTTCATCAATGACAATAGGAGTTATAATTCGTAGAAAATCGCCTTCAGTTGTGAACATCAATTCATTTGAAACAATTGAATTTTGAATGAATTCATCTTTGAGAAATTTATTAAACATGAGATTTTCTTTCGTCCCATCAGCAAAAACTCTACCATCTACAAATAATACATACACGGATTCAACCTCAGGGTGCAGTTGTAGATTTTTTATAATATCGTTTGTTTCACCAACATCAAGAAAATACACGGGATTACGAAGTTCCTTTGATACAAGTTCAACTAACGAGGATGCTTCTGACAATGTTAGGTCTACAATTTGGTCTGTTACAATGTAATACAAAGCGATTTCATAAATTACTGTAAATAATACAATTGGAAATATTACTAAAAAAATTAGAACATGAGATAATTTCATGAGTTATCCTGTTTGTTTATTAATTCAAGTATTTCTTTGATACCATTAGTTAATTCTTGTTTGTTTTTAATCTCGGTATACTTTGCAGTGTTTTTGAATTCTTTTAGAATTTCTATTCCCGTAGGATCCTTATGCATGTTAAGCAGTATTATTTTGATATTCTCAGAGAGGGCAGAATCAAGATCAGATCTTTGTAACACTAAATGCCGT
>DAOWGL010000131.1 GCA_030637455.1 Candidatus Nitrosopumilus sp.
TCTGATCCTCTTGATTTTCTACTTTCTTCACTTGCTTTCTTTAAATTTGAAATCAAAGCGTTCATTGCGTTTACCTTGTTGATCTGCTCATGAATTATTCCATCAAAAGCATCTTCTGGAGCAATTGCTGTACACATAATTGGTTTACTTTTTGAAATAATGACTAGTTTTTTATTTTCTAATTTCAATAATGTTGGATAAATTTTTGTTCTTGGAATCTCAGAATAATATGCAAGGTCTCCTGCTGAAATAGTGCCTTTTGCTATTAATGACACATATGCTTGTGCCTCATACTTGCTTAATCCAAATTCTTCGAGACTGACTGTCAAAACGTGCTCATTTACCATGATTACCCTTGATTTGTTATTAGGTAAAATTGAGAGCTAAATTCCTTTACACAAATACTTAAAAAAAATCAAAATTGTATCTGCTGATGGGTGTAACTGTGGTTACTAAAATATTTGATACATCGTCCTCAAATACAAAATTTAGAAGTAGAATTTGGTATGTTGGTAAAATGTAGTATTAATTCAATAGAAATTGAAAATATCTCACACTCTGTAACTCTTGTTCCTAGATTGGAATATTCTATGAATATTCTAGATGACATAATTGATGTTCTTAATGATAAACAATTTCAATTAAAAAAATCAAATCAAGATTTAATTCATGATTTTGACGAATCTGATAAATTTCATGTTGATGCATTGAAACTTGAACATCTTGTAGTGTTTTCTTTAGAAATTCTACTTTCTATCAAAAAGAATATGGGGAAAATTTCTAACATAAGCAGCATCCCTGAAGTTTTACCCTCTACAATTCCTATGATTAGGACTGTTAGTGCACAACTTTTTGATCTTATTCCAAACTGTAGCCAAAAATTATCTGAAATATCTGTTCATTTGGGTAGTATAGTAATAGATTCTGCTGCTTTGACTACTGCTAGATTTGATTTTAGTCAATCAAACTATGAATCATCTTCTAATCTTAATAAAGTAAAATTGATGGTGGACTCTAAATTAAGTAAGCAGTATCCTAATCTTGATTTTTTGAAATTATGCAATACCTGATATGCTAAATCCAAAACGTGATTTTTCAAAAGATATAGAACGAATCAAATCTATTTCGTCAATAATTGACAAAAAACTATCTGATGTAAAACCGTCTGAAGATTCAAAAATTGAAAAGCTCACCTTGGAAGAATTACAAGATTTAGACAAAATTGTTGGAATTGCTAATTTTATGATGTGTAAATATGAAGATAAGAAAGAAATGCGCTCAATTCTCAAGCATTTCACATCAATAATAGGTGAAACTGCCAGTTCTCTTGAAGATTTGGATGATGAGGTTTCTGAATTGATAATCTCTGCTGAAGATTCTATTAACAAAGTCAAAGACATGCATACTCATATCTCCGACAAGTCTGATTTTAAAAAAAGATACCTTGATGGGCCTGACTATAATGAACATGAAACAAGTGCAATTAATTTAACCAATTTTGTGACAGAGATTAACACCGTAGAATACCAACAAAATTCTCGAGAGGAAACTGCGTAGGTAATTGATATGAGTTTAGCCCCCCAAGAATTAGAAAACACAGCAAGCAGATATGCTTCTGAAGCCATCAAGTTTGATTCTCAAGGTGCTCGTGGAATGGCAATTACTCATTATCAACAAGCAATAGATGCTTTAGTAAAATTATTACAACTTTACCCTAACAGTAAACTCAATCAAATCTACAAAGAACGATGTAACTCTTACCATGGTAGAATTCAAGCACTGCAACAATCTCATGGTATTGAGCCTGCAGTTGATCCAAAAGCTTCTGATTCAGACCAAAAGAAATCTGTACAAAGACAAGAAAACGAAAATGATTTTGAAGAATTAATTATGAAAGAAAAACCTGATGTTACTTGGGATCAAGTAATTGGTTTAGATGATGCAAAAAGCGCATTACGTGAATCTATTGTATATCCTACTAAAAGACCTGATTTGTTTCCACTTGGATGGCCAAAAGGAATGTTACTTTATGGTCCACCAGGTACAGGAAAAACTATGCTTGCAGCAGCTACTGCAAATGAGATGGATGGTTATTTCATTAATGTAGATGCATCATCAATGATGAGCAAATGGTTAGGAGAAGCAGAAAAAAATGTTTCAAAATTATTTGCTATGGCAAGAAAATATGCTGAAAAAGAAGGAAAACCTGTTATTTTGTTTGTAGATGAAGTAGATTCCCTATTAGGTTCTAGAAGTAGTGAAGTCGGTGGAGAAGTTAGAACTAAAAATCAATTTTTAACAGAGATGGATGGAGTTAATGGAAAAGGTAAAGATTTGATGTTGTATGTAATTGGTGCAACAAACAAACCGTGGAGTCTTGATTGGCCTTTCCTTAGAAGATTCCAAAAAAGAATCTATGTATCATTGCCTACTCAAGCAGCAAGAGAAAATCTATTTGAACAATACACTGCTCCGTTGAGTAAAAATATCAATGTAAACAATACTGAATTAGCAAAATTATTTGATGGATACAGTGCAAGTGACATTAAGGATGTGTGTCAAGCCGCACAAATTAAGACAGTTCATGAAATCTTCGATGCTCCTGATTACCATGAACCAGTAGAAGGCGAGGCACCTATTCAACCAAGAGATCTAACAACTGCTGATTTCAAAAATATAATGGAGAGGAGAAAACCCAGTGTTTCAACTGAGATGATTCGTGCTTATCACAAATGGAGCGAAGAGTTCCAAGCACTCTGATTGATTAATCTCATTTTGCGATCAGTTTTTTGAATTTTATTTACGCATAAAACTTAAATTCATAATAATTCGGACTTGACGAGGGTCACAATTACTACAAAGAAATCAAACCACGCAAACAAGTTTGGAAAACTGATTTTTGATGATGGTACTGTTCTTGATGGTCAAGGTTTTGGTTATTCTACAACTGTTTTTGGCGAAATTGTTTTCAATACTGGGATGGTCGGCTACACTGAGGCCTTAACTGATCCTTCGTATAATGGTCAAATTCTCACTTTAACTTACCCTCTGATTGGAAATTACGGCATTCCAGATCCGTCCCTTGTCGACACAGATGGAATTTCAAAATTCTTTGAATCTGATCAAATACAAATTCGTGGTTTGGTTGTTCATGAATTATCTTTGACTGCAAGTCATTGGAACCTTTCTATGACTTTGGATGAATGGATGAACAATGAAAAGGTTCCAGGAATTTCTGGAATTGATACTCGTGAATTAACAAAAAAACTTCGAACAGGTGGAGTGATGATGGCAGCTTTAGTTGTATCTGACACTGAGATTGATGTTGAATTTGTTAAAAAACAATTGGAATCTGCAAAACATTATGATTCTGAACAATTCATGGATGTCGTTTCTACAAAAGAAGAACAAATCTATGGCAATGAAGAAAAATCTGTAGTTGTAATTGACACTGGTGCAAAAAATGCTATTTTGAGAAACATTCGTGAACTTGGTTACACCGCAATCTTAGTTCCATGGAATACGACCTATGAAAAAATAATGTCGTATAATCCTAAAGGTGTTGTACTTAGTAGTGGTCCAGGTGATCCACAAAAATGCCCTGATACTATTGATACTGCAAAAAAATTAATTGAAAATAATGTTCCTACATTGGGTATCTGTTTAGGTGCACAAATTATTGGTATTGCAGGAAATACAGAAACTTACAAACTAAAGTATGGGCATAGAGGACAAAACAAACCTTGTATTAATTTAGATAATAACCAAGTCTATGTCACAAGTCAGAATCATGGATATGGCATAACTCCTGAATCTATTGAAAAATCTGACTTCAAATTATGGTTTACAAATGCTGATGATAAAACAGTTGAAGGAATAAAACATAAAAAACAAAGTTGCATTGCAGTACAGTTTCATCCCGAAGCTGCTCCGGGTCCTTTTGATTGTAAATTCATCTTTGAAGAACTCAAAAATTTAATGGAGAATAAATAATTGCCAAAAAATGAATCCTTAAAGAAAATCCTGGTACTGGGAAGTGGCGCAATTAAAATTGGTGAAGCTGGAGAATTTGATTATTCAGGAAGTCAATGTCTTAAAGCAATACATGAAGATGGAATTAACAGTGTCTTAATCAATCCAAATGTTGCAACTATACAAACAGACACTAGATTTGCAGATCAAGTGTATCTTCTTCCAGTTAATGCCGAGTATGTGGAATCTATTATTGAAAAAGAAAGACCTGATGGAGTTATGTTGGCATATGGGGGACAAACTGCACTAAATTGTGGAGTAAATCTAGCTGAATCTGGAATTTTCAAAAAATATGGTGTTAATGTACTTGGAACTCAGATTGCAGGTATTCAAAAAACAGAAGATAGGCAGCTTTTCAAAGATTCTATGAAGGAATGTGATGTTCCTGTATTGAGAAGCAAAACCGTCAACAATTTTGAAGATGCTAAAAAAGCAGCTGAAGAACTTGTCTATCCTGTAATAATTCGAGTTGCATATACTCTTGGAGGGCGCGGTGGAGGTGTTGCCTATAATGAAATCGAATTACATGAAATTGTTGAACGAGGTCTCAAAGCGAGTCTGGTCAAACAAGTACTAGTTGAAGAATACATTGGTCATTGGAAACAAATTGAATATGAAGTAATGCAAGATTATGATGGAAATAATGTAATTGTTTGCAATATGGAAAATGTTCTTTCTATGAAAGCTCACACTGGAGATAATATTGTCGTTGCACCCTCACAAACAATTGATAATCATGAATACCATATGTTACGTTCAGCTGCACTTCGTGCAACAAAACATGTTGGAATTGTAGGTGAATGCAACATACAGTATGCTCTAGAACCTAATTCTGATAGATACGTTGCAATTGAAATCAACCCTCGACTTTCTCGTTCATCTGCATTAGCAAGTAAAGCAACTGGATATCCATTGGCATACATGTCTGCAAAAATTGGTCTGGGTTACAATTTATCTGAACTGGTAAATAGAATTACAAAAAATACTACTGCATGTTTTGAACCTTCCCTTGATTACATTGTATGTAAACATCCGAGATGGGATTTTGATAAATTTGAACTTGTAAATAGAAGACTTGGACCTACAATGAAATCGGTTGGAGAGGTAATGGCAATTGGTAGAACTTTTGAGGAATCATTTCAAAAAGCAATTCGAATGTTGGATATTGGAAATGATGGATTAGTTTTGAATCGTACAAACGGAAAAAAATACACTGAAGAAGAAATAGAATACAAACTATCTCATCATGATGATCAAGTTCTATATCATGTTGCAATTGCATTAAAGATGGGCATTACAGTTGAACGAATTTACAAATTATCTACCGTTGATCCTTGGTTTATTGAAAAAATAAAGAACATTGTAAATATAGAAGAGAAATTAAAAAATTCTGAACTTGATGAATCTTTGATGTGGGAATCTAAAAAATTAGGATTTTCAGACAAACAGATTGCACGAGCAAAAGACAAATCTCCTGACGAAATTCGTGATTTGAGAAAGAAATTAGGCGTAATTCCTTCAGTTAAACAAATTGATACACTTGCAGCAGAATGGCCTGCAGTTACAAATTATTTGTATTTGACATATGGTGGTCACTCCAATGATGTTGTGATTCCTGATGATGAAAAGGGAATTGTTGTACTTGGTGCTGGTCCCTATAGAATAGGAAGTAGTGTTGAATTTGACTGGGGTACAGTAAACATGGTTTGGGGTCTTCAAGAAAATGGGGAGAAAAGTGTCTCAGTAGTAAATTGTAATCCTGAAACAGTTTCAACTGATTATGATATTTGTACAAGATTATACTTTGAAGAATTGACTCAGGAAAGAATTTTAGATATTACTGAATTTGAACATCCAAAAGGAATCATTACTTGTGTTGGAGGCCAAACTGCAAACAATTTAACTCCTGGTCTTGCGCAACATGGCGTAAACATTTTGGGTACTAGTGCACAAGATGTTGATAGAGCTGAAGACCGTTCTAAATTTAGTGCAGAACTTGATAAACTTCACATTCAACAACCTCGATGGCAAGCATTTTCAAATCTAAATGAAGCAAAATCTTTTGCTCAAGACGTTGAATTTCCGGTAATTGTTAGACCTTCTTATGTTTTATCTGGTGCTGCAATGAAAGTTGTTTGGTCTCAAGAAGAACTAAAAACATATGTCAAGGAAGCTACTGATGTATCTCCTGATCACCCTGTAGTGATTTCTAAATTTATGTTAAATTCACTTGAAGTTGATGTGGATGGAATAAGTAATGGAAAAGAAGTTGTCATTGGTGCAATAGTTGAACATATTGATAGTGCAGGTGTTCACTCTGGTGATGCTATGATGGTTATTCCTCCTTGGCGTCTAAGTAACAAAACTATTGAAACAATAAATGAATATTCAAAAAAGATTGCACTAACATTTAATGTCAAAGGTCCATTCAACTTACAATTTCTAATTCATGATGATCATGTCTATGTGATAGAGCTAAACATTCGAGCATCACGTTCAATGCCTTTTGTATCAAAATTAGTCAAAACAAACCTGATTTCTCTTGCTGCAAAGGCTATTTTGGATAAACCACTGCCTGAAATTCCTGAAAATAAATGGCAAAAAATTCATAATTATGGAATTAAAGTACCACAATTTTCCTTTATGCAATTAGAGGGTGCTGATATTGCATTAGGTGTTGAAATGCAATCTACTGGGGAAGCGGCATGCTTTGGAAATAGTTTCTATGATGCGTTATCAAAAGGATTAACTTCTGTCGGTTATAATCTCCCAGACAAAGGCTCAGCTCTTGTTACTGTAGGTGGTGCACAAAATAAAGAAAAACTACTTCCAACAATTGCAAAATTAAAACAATTAGGATTTAAAATATTGGCAACAGAACACACTGCAGAATTCTTTGAAGAAAAAATCGGTCAGATTGAAATTGTTCATAAAATTTCAGAACCTGAACGAAAGCCAAATATTTCTGATTTATTATATGAACGAAAAATTGATTTTATTATAAATATCCCAAGTACATCTACTTTAGAAAAATATGTGGGAATGCTTGATGATGAATATCAAATAAGACGAAAATCACTTGAATTGGGCATTCCTGTCTTGACTACTATTGAATTGGCTGATTCTTTTGTGAAAACATTGGAATGGTTGAGAACTAACAAAACAACAAAAGATCCAATTGAACCTTATGACAAGTATGAGTAATTATAAAAAACATAAACACAAGCATTCTATAAAATAACATGGCAAAAAAATTTCCCGATGATGAACTTGATGAAGTTCTAAGTAAAATTGAAAAATTTGATTCTGATGGAATTCGTTTTATCCATCTAAAAAATAATGTTAAAATAAATTTTGCAAAAATAAAGATTGCCGAATTTAAACTCAAAGATATTTTGGTTTTCCTAGATGAAAATGGATTGGTCCAAAGAATTCCTTTTGATGATAAACCTGGATTCCATGATCTAACACTATATCGTATTTCTGAAAAAGGACGTGATTTACTTTTTAAATTCATTCGTGATCCGAATGATGGTTGGAATAAGAGTAGTTATTCATCCGAAGTTCAATGTCAAAATTGTGGCTATTCATACGAAATTCGTGTTTCATATTCTGAAACTGTCAAAATTTGGGGAAAATCCCAACGATGTCCTAACTGTGCAATGAAGGGCACATTAGTAACAAAAATTGTCTGATTAAATCACTTGGTTGATATTTGATTCATTTCCAATAATCGTTCCATCAAGAGTAATTATTTTTGCTTTAGATATTTTATTAATTTTATTGATTATTGGGGAAATAGATTTTTTGTATTGTTTTCTGTGGGTTGCATAAAAATATTTGTTAAATGATGGCATAATTGTTATTTCAATTTCTCCTGTTTTATTTGGGAATATGTTTTCTTTATCTGTTTTAATTGATACCCAAACTCTTTGACCATTGATTATAGAATCTTCTTGAAAAAATACGGGATGAAGATGCCCCATGATAATTTTATCTACATGTGAAAAGTTTTCCGAAGGCAATGTGTGACCATGCGTTAGTAAAATATTCTCTTCAACCATTCCTGTTGAACTAATCATTGTAATGTTGTCTGGAACTAATCTCTGAATATTTGCATCATGATTTCCTGGAATTAGTATTACGTCGCATTTTTCTCTAATCTTTTTAAAAAACAAAGGAACTTCATCCCATTCATTTTTTGAAATATTCTTGATACTTGATTTTATATCTCCTAGCAAAATCACTGAGTCTGGTTTTTCTAAATCTATAATGTCTGATAATTCTTGAATAGTTTCATTAATTGTTGAATTTTTACCTACGAAAATTTCATTTGATGCCATATTACTTTCAAACCCAATATGTACATCTGTAACTATGAGATTCTTTTTTTCACCTTCCAAAATTAACGCAGGTATTGATGGGATGATTCTTGTTTGTAACATCAAAGTTATACTGTAGATATCTGATTAAACCCTTATGAGTAAAGATTTGGATCGAGTTCAGTCTTTAGTTTCTGAAAAACGAGTAAAATTACATATTTTTGAACCCACACAGCGAAAAATTTGGACTGTGGTTGGAAAAGGTGAAGAACATTGGATTGATCCTGATTGTAATTATTGTTCTTGCCCTGGTTTCTATTTTGGTAAATTAAATGGAAAAATGACTTGTTATCACCTTGAATCTGCACAACTAGCTAGGAATGAAAATAAAGTTGAAGAAATAATTTTTTCTGATGATGAATTTTCTGATTTCCTTAGAGGCTTGATTTCTGATTTATAATTCGAACCTGTTAATAACTAGAAATTCTTCATACTAATATGGATGAAGACCAACAAAATTCTGAAATAGATAAAATTGCAAATCTTATGGTTCATGATGATCTTTCACCTGATGAACAAGATGTTGCAAAATTAGAAAAATACAAAAATCAGATCAAAGATGACTGTGATCTTGATGATGAAAGTGCCTTAAAGATGGTTTATGAAGCGTTACTTTATAGAAAATTGAAAAATTCTGATTCTAGTGATGTTTTAGAAAAAGGTAATGAGTTTGGTGCTGGATTCAGCTAAACCTACTCTAATGGTATAGTGTCGATATCGTCTTTTGAAACTCCTTTCCAAAGACCAACCATTCCTTCTGGTTCAACATTTTCAACTTTAGTAATTTGTTGAATCTTGATATGATCTGGGTTTGGAGGCATCCATAACATGGCCATGTAATCTCCAACTTCTCCTACTTTAGTTGGTAAGGCCATGGTGACTTTATCTGCTGCAAATCCTTTTGCAGTTAGTGCATTTGTTGCTTTTTCTTTAAGATCCATTTTTCCGTGTAGGAACAAATAGACATCTTTTTGAGTGTCAATTTCTGCCATGATTTGCCTAGTTTTTCAAACTAAATCAACCTTTCTTGATCTGACTTCTCCAAAAAGGGTTAAATTAGAACGTGCAAAATTCACAACTGTGAAAATCTTCACTGTTGGCAGTAAATCTTTTGTAACTAGTTTTCAATTAGCTGGAATTCCAGGAAAAATTTCTGAAAATCCTCAAAATGCCCTTGAAGAAATCAAGACATTAACTGATGACTCTGATGTTGGTTTAGTTTTGGTTAGTGATGATATTACAGAATCTATCAGTGATGAGTTAACTGCGTTACGTACAGAAAAATCAACTTTAGTATTTGCATTACCTGCAGCTGGAAGTGAAAAAACTGAAATCGATTACAGAGTA
This sequence comes from Candidatus Nitrosopumilus sp., assembly GCA_030637455.1. Classification (GTDB taxonomy): domain Archaea; phylum Thermoproteota; class Nitrososphaeria; order Nitrososphaerales; family Nitrosopumilaceae; genus Nitrosopumilus. The sequence goes on from DAOWGL010000131.1 coordinate 9,762, forward strand.
ATGTTGAAAAAGATTCTCGGCGTATAATCTTCTTATAATCAAATTTTTAATGCCTTACCATGAAAAGCGCATCTGTTAAAGAACCATCTGTAATTTCTGTTGATGATGTAGATAAACCTCAGTTGACTTCTGGTGATGTCTTAGTACAGATGCATGCCTGTGGAATTTGTGGTTCTGATTTGGAAAAAGTTTTTGGGCAATATGGCCAACCTTCAATGCGATTAGGCCATGAACCATCTGGAATAATCCTAGATGTTGGTTCTGATGTAACTGAATTCAAAAAAGGTGATAGAGTATTCACTCATCACCATGTTCCATGCTATGATTGTCATTACTGTAATCATGGAAATGAAACAATGTGTCAAAAATATTATGAAACTAATCTTTCTCCATGTGGTTTATCTGAAGAATATGTAGTTCCTGCATGGAATGTTTCACATGGTGGGATTTTAAAAATTTCTGACTCTCTTAGTTATGAAGAGGCTGCAATGATTGAACCTTTGGCATGTTGTGTTAGGGCTTGGACTAAATTTGCATATCGGGAAGGTGATTCCACTGCAATCTTTGGAGTTGGTCCAACTGGAATGATGCATGTAATGTTAGCATGTGCAAAAAAATTCTCAAAAATATTTTGCTTTGATGTAAATGACTTTAGATTAGATTTTGCAAAAAAATTCAACATTACTGATTCTATTTCTTCGATGGATGAAAATAGGAAACAAAAAATTTTGGATAATACTAACGGACAAGGTGTAGATGTGGCAATTGTAGCTACTAGTAGCCTCAAAGCATTAGATGATGCTATAGATATGACTAGAAAAGGAGGCACTGTGATGATGTTTGGAGTTCCATCAAAAGGTGCAAAATTGGATTTAGATATGAGTAAAATTTACTCTAAGGAAATAACTTTGGTAACTAGTTATGCTGCATCTGATTCTGATACAAAAGAAGCACTCCATCTAATCGAATCTTCTCAAATTGATGTTAAACAATTAATCACTCATACTTACTCTATTTCTGATTCTCAAAAAGCATTTGATCATGCCCGTACTGGTGACAATGCAATGAAGATAATCATTACAAAATAAGAAAGGCTTAAGAAGGGATTTTCATTCTTTCAAAATCGAAGAAATATGGATTGGGGATTAAAAAACAGAATTTCTAGTATAATTAAACCAGAAAATAATCGTGCATTAATGTTAGCAGTAGATCATGGATACTTTCTTGGTCCGACTGAAAAACTTGAAAATCCTACTAAGGTAATTGCGCCTCTGTTGAAATACTGTGATTCTTTAATGGTGACAAGAGGTGTTCAAAGATCTTCTGTTCCTGCAACCACTAACACTCCAATGGTGTTGAGAGTATCGGGCGGTTCTAGTATTATTGGTGAGGATTTATCTCAAGAAGACATTACAGTATCTATTGAAGAAGCAATTAGACTAAATGCTAGTGCTCTTGCAATGTCAATTTTTGTTGGTTCAAAATATGAATATCAAACTATTGTAAATTTAGGAAAATTAGTTAATGAGGCAGAAAAATATGGATTACCTGTTTTAGCCGTAACTGCAGTTGGAAAAGAGCTTGGAAAGGATGCTAGATATCTTTCATTAGCATGTCGTGTTGCTGCAGAACAAGGCGCACATATTGTCAAAACATATTATTGTGATAATTTCGAAAAAGTTGTTCAATCCTGCCCTGTCCCAATAATTGTGGCAGGTGGTAAGAAAATCCCTGAACGTGATGCTTTACAATTAACATACAATGCAATCAAAGGTGGTGCTGTAGGTGTTGATATGGGAAGAAACATCTGGCAATCAGATCATCCAGTTTCCATGATTAAAGCAGTTAGAGCGATTGTCCATAATAATCAAAATGTTGATCAAGCCTTCAAATTATATCAAAAATTAGTTAGCTTAGAACCAAAAAAGAATCAAAAATCATCTAAAAACAAACCAAACAACCCTAATCAAAAGAAATCAAACAAACCAAACAACCCTAATCAAAAGAAATCAAACAAACCAAACAACCCTAATCAAAAGAAATCAAACAAACCAAACAACCCTAATCAAAAGAAATCAAACAACCCTAATCAA
>DAOWGL010000156.1 GCA_030637455.1 Candidatus Nitrosopumilus sp.
CAGAGATTCAATTTGTACGATTTGGATATTGTAGAAAAGATTCTGCTAATCAGGCTATATACACACACAAGTGAGAAGAAATGAAAATAGGACGATTTGAAGAATCTGGAAAAGAAACATTTGGCTTTGTAAAGGATGGACATGTTGCTACAAGAGAAGAAATCCAATATGCAACAGGAGTTCCGTTACCATTTACAATCAAAGATTTTCTTTTTGATGGCTGGTATGAAGAAATTATGAAAAAGTCTTCTCAGATATCATACAAAGAAGAATTATCAAAATACAATATTTTAGCACCAATTTCTAATCCTCCAAAAATAATGTGTCTTGCATTTAATTACATAGATCATGCTGAAGAACAAAAAATGAATCCTCCCGAAGATCCTGTAATTGTAATGAAACCAAGAACTACACTTACCGGAACTAATTCTGAAATTCGTAGTCCTTCTTTTGTAGAAAAGCTAGATTACGAAGTAGAATTAGCCTTGATTATTGGTAAAAATTGTAAAAATGTTAGCGTAGATGATGCATTTGATTCAATATTTGGATATATGATTTTCAATGATGTTTCAGCAAGAGATATCCAATTCAAAGACAAGCAATTCACAAGAGGAAAAAGTTTTGATTCTTTTGCACCTTGTGGACCATGGATTACAACAAAAGACGAAATCAAAGATCCTCAAAATCTAAAAATGACAACTAAAATCAACGGAGAATTAAGACAGAATTCTTCATCAAGTAACATGTTCATTAAAATCCCAGAAATTGTTTCAAAAATTTCTAAAGTAATGACATTAGAAAAAGGAGACATTATTTCTACTGGAACACCGGCGGGAGTGATGTTAAACAAACCAAATGCAGTATTTCTAAAAGATGGAGACAAAGTGGAAATGGAAATTGAAAATTTGGGAATTTTAAACAATACAATTAAAATTGTTAAATCAAATTAAACAAAAGATTTCTTCATTAAATGAAATGAAATTTTAGATTCTAAAGTATCAAAATGTGGTAATTTCTCTTTAGTTAAAATTTGAATGCGTTCATAGTTTTTTTCCCAACCAAAGTTTTGTAAATATGAAAGAATTTCACATGCAGATTCATCCGAATTTGAGAATAAAGTAACAATTAATGTTCTATCAAAATGATCAGATTCAGTAATTATTGCAATAGAATTTTTATTATCAATTGAAGAATTAACAAGTCTATTTTGTTCATAAAATGATTCCAATGTTTTATCATCAATTGGAAGCCACCTCCAAGATTTTACATAATGGGAATAAGATTTAGGACTAATAGATTTATCAAAAGTGACATTATGATTGGAGTTATTTCTTGGTTCAATAGTGTAAAAATTCCATGTTTGAAAAACTTCATAGTTTAGAGACTGCGCCATGGAAATGGAAATTGAATTTTCGGTATCTATCAACATATATGAAAAAGATAGATTTTTCTCTAAACCTATGATTTCAGCATGTTTTACTAGTTCAGATGCAATATTTTGGCGTCGGAAATTTGGTTCAATTCGGATTCCTTCAATCCAAACTTGGTTATCAGAATAAAATGCATGACAAATTCCAACAGGATCTAATTTTTGTGCTAATAGTAGATGACCTTCAGATATCCAATAATCCCAAACATGTTCCACATAATCTCCCCATGAAAAAGTATTTTTACAAAATTTCAAAACGGGGATTTTATCTGAATCATTTGCTTCTCTAATTCTCAACTTTGCCATATACAAAAAATTATTAAGAATAATTAGTTAAAAACTTCAATGGGGAAAATTATTGCCGGTAAAACATCAGATATCCCACCTGGAAAAATGATCAAAGTGTCTATTGATGGTAGAGATATTCTTGTTGCAAATATTGATGGAGAATATTGTGCTACAGATGATTCATGTACTCATTCAGGCTCTAGTCTATCTGAAGGAAAATTAGATGGCTGTACAATTACTTGTGGATGGCATGCAGCCGAATTTGATTGTAAAACGGGTAAATTAATGAAATTCCCAGCAAAAATTAGAGATTTGACATCATACAATGTTGTCGTAGAATCAGACCATGTCTTTGTAGAGATATAACTATATTCTTCTAATTTTTAAGAAAAGGTGTAAAAATGGTTGACGACTCTCAAAATAAAGAATCTATGAAAGGAGCAATTGAAACATTAGAACAAATTGCTTCTAGCAACTCGACTCCAAAAACAATCAAAAAGTCAATTACAGATTTAATTACAGAACTCAAAAACCCAGAATATTCACTATCTGTTAGGGCAGCAAATACTATCAGTCTATTAGATGATGTAACACAAGATGCTAACATGCCTTCATACGTTAGAACTCAATTATGGCAAGCAGTTTCAAAATTAGAAAGCATAAGAGAATAAATTCTCGTACAATGTATCAAGCATAATGAAAATTGAAGAATATTTAGAAACTCTCCCTGAAAATTTGCTTAGTGGTGAAGATGTTCAATTACCTGAAAAATCATTTCGTGAGATTTTTAAATTTGTGGATTTAGGTGAAGATGATATTTTTTATCATTTAGGATGTGGGAATGAGAAAGGGATTGAACTTGCTCTAAATGAATTTAGAGTTAAAAAAGCAATTGGAATTGATAATAATTCCGAAAAAATTGAACAAGCAAAAAAAAATCTTGAAGAGAAAAACACCAAAGCAGATTTGATTTGTCAAGACATAGAAGATTCAATGCTCTCAGATGCATCAGTGATTTTATTCTGGTTTACAGATGAAAATATTATTAATAAAATGATGAAGAAATTTGAAAATCTTAAAGAAGGTACAAAAATAATTACAATTTGGG
>DAOWGL010000056.1 GCA_030637455.1 Candidatus Nitrosopumilus sp.
AAAAGGGCAGGTTATTATGAAAATTATAATCCGGCAGTTACAGAACCAATCGTTTCAGTAAGTTTGCCAACCATATTCATAGTACAACTGAGCAAATCTCCAAACATCTGATTTGCCTGATCCAAAATTCCATCAATTGTTAATTGAATTACAAATTTTTCCATAAATTATAATGGAATTTGTAGTAAGACCTTGATCCTTTGCATGTCTCTTAAACTCCTCAAAAACTTCCTTTTCTAATCTAAAGCTAGATGTTTCAGTTTTCACTGGATTATATCCATAATTTCAATCATAAATGTATTGCAAACAGATGCATTGAAGACCTCCTCATTATAGACTACTTTTCTTCAACAATATCATGGAAATCTCATCTACACATAATCTGCAAAATGCACTTGCTCAACTCAAAATCAGCGTTCATGAACTAGACCTTGTTAGAAATGACATTGTAAAACATACTGAAGAATTAGATGGAATTAAAGAAAACCTTGAAAATGCCATTTTTTTGATTAAGGATAGTTTGTAGAATTGAGCGATGAGGATAAAATAGATTTTGATGAGTTACATGAAAAATCAAAAAAGATACTAAAAAAACTAAAAGAAAATTCTGATCGCAAAAAGTGATCAGCATTTTTATTGTTCAAAGTTAGTAATGGATCAGGGGATGGAGTCGTTATCTGATTTATCAGCCGAGTTTTACACTTTTTCTAACCCTTTGATGATGTTTTCCCTGAGGAGTCCTATTTAGATGCCTAAAGTAAAGGAAAACTGTGGTGTTGTAGGAATTTACAGTTTATCTGGAAAAAATGTAGTTCCAATGGTCTTTGATGCTTTACGAGCTTTACAACATAGAGGACAAGAAGCTTGGGGATTTGCAGTTCCAAACAAACCTCCTTTTAAAAAAATAGGATTGGTTTCACACTCTTCATCTGAATTTAAAAAAATTGCTCAAGAATATGCATCTCCGTGTGTCATTGGACATGTTAGATATTCTACAATGGGTACTAGCACTTTAGATAATGCACAGCCATTGAAAGTAAAAGATCTCTGCATTGCACATAATGGAACAATTGCCAATGCCCAGGAATTGTCTAATCTAGTTGGAGGGTGTTCATTTACTCCACAAAACGCAAGTGATACTTTGGTTGCAGCACAAAGACTTGTTTCACTGATTTCTGAAAATGGTGAAATGGGAAAAGCGCTTTCAATTTTAAAAAATGAGATGGTTGGCTCTTATTGTTTTACGTTTATCTCTGATGATAATTCAGTTTATGCAGCTAGAGATCCTAAAGGATTTCGTCCAATGGTATTGGGACATAAGGAATCTGATGACACATACATTGTAACTTCTGAATCTGCTGCAGTTACTGCAGTTGGTGCAACTTTACAAAGAGATGTAGTTCCTGGTGAATTAATTAAATTAAGCCAAACTGGTTTAGAGACTGAATTATTCTCAACTGACACTTCACGTGCACATTGTTCTTTTGAATTTACTTACTTTGCACATCCGTCAAGTAACATGGAGGGACGTAACATTTACGTTTCAAGAAAAAAAATTGGACAATTTATGGCAAAGAAATTCCCAATCAAAGATGCTGATTTAGTAATTCCAGTACCTGATTCTGCAAGACCTGCAGCTTTAGGTTATGCTCAAGAACTTGGGATATCTTTTGATGAAGGTCTACTAAAAGACAGATACAGCAAGAAAGGACCATTACGAAGTTTCATTGAACCACACCAAAGTGATCGAGTTGAAATCAATCGTTGGATAATTCCAATTAGTGAAATAATCAAAGATAAACATGTGGTAGTAATTGATGATAGTCTAGTTAGAGGGACTAGTTCTAAGGCTATTATCAAGGCTCTTCGTCGTGCAGGTGCCAAAAAAATTAGCATGTTGATCACATATCCTCAAATTAACTATCCTTGTTATGCTGGAATTGATTTCCCATCACAAGAAGAACTGGCTACATTTACTGATGGAAAAACTATGACTAGTGATGAGATTACTGAGATGGTAAGACAAAGCATTGGTGTTGATTTTCTAGGGTACAATACCGCTGAAAATTTAGCCGATGCAGTTGGAATGCCAAAAGATTCAATGTGCTTTACATGTTCTTCAGGAAATTATGATTCATTGGGAATAAAGCCTGATTTTACTAAACGCGAGCAAGTTAAAGTAAAAATCTAAAATCTCTTTATTTGGAGATTTAATTAAATATGGTTTAAAATATCCTATATTCATGCAAGCAATTTGGAATGATGTAGTAATTGCAGAAAGTGATGAAACAGTTGTGGTGGATGGAAATCATTATTTCCCATTTGACTCAATCAAAGAAGAATATCTCAAAAAGGCTGAATTAACCACTATGTGTGGTTGGAAGGGAATGGCCAATTATTACTCTGTAGATGTCAATGGAAAAACAAACAAAGATTGTGCATGGTATTATGCAGAACCAAACGACGCTGCCTCAAAAATCAAAGGAATGGTGGCCTTTTGGAATGGAATTAAAGTACAATAATTTTTAATTTTTAATACAGTTCTTACATTGAGTAAATTTTTCTGTAATTGCTTGTTGTATGGTGTCTGGAACAAAATAGACTTTATCCGATTTTTTAATTTCAACAATTCTACAATCTGATGTCATTGCAGCTAAATGATGAACTAGACTATCTGATTTGTTTCCTAGATATCCTGGCATGTCTATATAGTAATTTGATGAGAATATCTATTTTTGCTTTAAAATTTATAGAATAATATCAAAATATATAGAAAATTAGGCATAAAATTTGATAATTAAGCCGGTATATATCAAGAGAAAACCATACAAAGTATGTTCAAAAAAATACTAGAGAAATTAAAGTTTGGTTGTTGTACAACCAAGTCAGATAATGATGTTAATGCATTCAAAGAGTCTGAAAAGAAAGCAGAGGAAAAGTAAAAATAAAATGAAATACAATTGTAGACAATGTACTTTTCATTGGGATGGATATTCTGATACTTTTGATAAAGTACTGATTCATGAAAAAACTCACATCAAGAAGGCTGCTAACTAGTGGTCATTTGTAGCAAATGTTACAACGAACACCATGATCAATGCATGGAAAAGGCTGGCATGTTTGATTGCAGCTGCGAAAGTTGTAAAAAATAATCAATTTTATTTATTAAAAAGATGACATCTTTCTGAAACAGCATTTTGGCATATTGTATATGTGTTAAACAAATTGTTATATTTTTTGGAATTATTATTTAATAAAATTATATTATTCCTATTCGTCATCAACTTTACGGTTATAATCATCAACTTTACTGTTATACTCGTCAATCTCTTTATTTTCAGAATCAACGTCTTCAAATAATTCTGGATTTTCTTCTTGAGCCTTTTCCATTAATTTTTTAAAAGAATCTGGATCATCTTTTTGAAGATCTAACAGTATTTTCCCTATTGATTTGTCGAGATTACTCATGTTATGATTTGTAATTTTATCGGGTATTTTTAAATTTCTTTTTAGATGTTTATTTTTTTGAAATATGATTTAATAGAAATAATGATGAAATATGGTGTAAATCCTAGATTTAGTTTCTAGGCTAAAGGTAATTTTCGATACTTTTCAGCACGTCTGTTATTTTCTATACTTTGTACATCTAATTGCTCTTTATTAGAAATGAATTTTTTTCTAAGATGAGAAATAGTTTTTACAAATATTTCAATTTTTTCTTCTTCTGTTATCATATTGTAATAGGCGGTTCATCGTACTTAAGGCAAACAAACATCACTATAAACAATAAATTAAATTAATTTTAGATTTAATCTATTTTTGAGCCTTGGTTACGTCCAAGTTTACGTCCTAGAATTGCCAATACCCAACCAATTCCAATCAATACACTTCCAAACAATGTTAACCATTCATAATATTTCACATATTCTTCTTCAAATCTAGGATCTTCTAGAAATTGTTCTTGTGGGATGTCTGTAAGGTATAGGGCCCATAATGAAAACCCAACCAATAATGCACCTAATGCAAAAAATGCAATCATTACAAATTTTGGTGCGCCTTGAATCATATTTGCAACAAAAAAAACACCCAATATAGAGTACACACAAAATTCTTTTTTTTGTAAACCGTGATTGGAAATCACAATCTAAGAATTAATACGATGAGATTTTTGTAGGGTTATTGATACATCCAGATCTTATCAAATTACTTGATAGCATTGACGTTTTAGATATTTTAAAAGATTCAGTTTCATACCAGTTACAAAAAATTCAGAGTGTTGAAAAAACAAATGAGGGTCGGGATTGGTACCGGGAATTACCCTTAATGGTACGGGAAAAATTTGATAATTACAAGACTGATTATGAGCATCTTTCTGGAATACTAAAACAAGACATAGATCAAATCAAAACTGAAATGAACAAGGGATACTATTACTGGAGATTATTGCATTCGGCATGTATTACATATAGAAATGATTTGGTAGAATGTGATCGATATTTGAATCAGGAATTCAATCTCAAAAAAACAGAAGCTATATCTGACAATTTAGCACTACATGGATGCATTGAAGTCTTAGAACAACATGTAATTGAAAATGATTCATCATAACAAATATGTCATTTATGTTAAATCGCTTTTAAAATAAATCTAAACTTTACGATTCAGATCTTTGATTGTCATGGGTGGTTTTGCCCCCAAGTGCTAGTGATGTAATGGATTGGATGAGCGTTGGTCCTATAATGTCTCTTTTCTAAGTTTCATTGTGACTAGGATTTGGTCATAATATTTCTAAGATTTATTATTTTACAAT
>DAOWGL010000068.1 GCA_030637455.1 Candidatus Nitrosopumilus sp.
ATATGTGTAGAGTTTTCATCTGCCAAATTTATTGCCTTTTGCATTTCTTCTTTATACCCTTCAAGTTCATCTTGATTTCTTTTAACAATTATACATTCTCTCATTATTGGTAATTTTCTAAAATTTTTGTATTGCCCATACGTTAATTGACAAGTATGACGATCTTCATCCCCTAGAAATTTGTATAGAACTTTTAATGACATGTTTGAATTAACATTCATACTCATTTGCACCATTTCGACTGTATTCAAAAAAATATTTGATATTTGATTGGTTTTTTACGCTAATAATATAATTAAAATAATTTTGTAACGCACAACAAAAAGAGAGGGGGGGATTTATTTTTCTTCCACCCAAAGTTTCTTTGTTCCTTTTTCAGAACTTACCCAATGACCATCCACACTGTCTTTAATTTTGTGCATGGAGAAGATGATACTTGGAATCAAAGGTCTATCTGATGCTTTGATTGCCTCTATTCCTAATCCTTCTCCTACTTTCTCTACCGCCATCATAACATTGACAACATCACCTGCTTTGAAAGCAGACATTGTTTGATTGACAATAACGTCTTTGTGTCCATCACTTGTAATTGAACAACGAACGGTGGAGTTTGGTATGTCTTTGTTGTTTTTTCTTAACCAAAAATCAACATGGCTTGGACCATTACCGGATGTTCTACCTACTTGCGGGGCAGCAATTAGTACATAGACACCTGATTCTGTAATTTGGACGTCGGCTGGATGGTCTGAGGAATGACCTATTCCAGAAATTCCATCATTTTGATCCATAAATACAGGTACTGGTTCTGTTGTGTCTGGTCTTTGATCTAGGGTACTGATTATTTGTGCGTATTCAACTGGCATTATACTCATACAATGTGTTGATCATAAAACAATGGTGCGTTTATTTGCATTTATTTGCATTGATGAAGATCGTATTATCATACTAAAAGCAAATGTGAATTGATTTATTAATGATCGTTTAACAATGATCACTTTTATTGTATTTTGTGGTAATTCCAAATGGTAAAAAAAATAATGATAATTCTAATACTGGCACGGTAAATTTCTCTAGTCGTTTAAACAAGGACATGTTTACAGTTCTTGAAGAAGAAGCATTGTCAAAAAATATTAGCGTTAATTCTCTTGTGAACAATATTCTTGGAAAATATGTTTCATTAGATAGACATGCACAAGATATTGAATTGATTTCATTAACTAAACGTGCTGTCACAAATATTTTTAGTGGAATGGATGAGAATAAAATAAACAAATTATCCTTAGATGTTGGAGGGGTCGTACATAGGGAATTGGTTTTTTTAAAATTCAATGAAATGACTTTTGATAATTTAATGTATGTGTTGATGATTAATGCTACTAGATATGGTTCAGTCAAACATAATTCTGAAGATTCAAAACACCATATTTGCATTCATCATGGAACTTGTATAGAATTTTCAAATTTTTTATCTCAAACTCATAAAATTATGGCTGAACATTTGTCGATAAAGATGTCAGCTACAAACATTGATCAAAATACGATTTGTATGGAATTTTACGAGCCATAGATGCTACTTTCTATGGATTCATTGCCGCTGTTCTGGCTTTTACTTTTTGATCAACTAGAGCATCAACATATTGGCCTGGATTTCCATCACAATTACCGATATTTACTGAATAACCATCCATGGTTTCGGCAATACATCCATTTTCAGTGATTGCAATAATTTTAACGCTCTCCATATTGTATTCTGGAGATGTGTAGAACATCAAATATACAATAAGCAAACCTGCAACTATAACAATCGCTCCACCCATAATGAAAGTGAAATTTTTACCTGATAATTTACTGGATTTCCCATCTACTGCTGACATGTTTTTCAATTTGGTATTTTAGATAAAAGGTGTTTATTGATTCTTAGCATTGACTTCAATGCTATGTTTCTAGTTTTACCTTGGCCCTAGCAGTTAAATTCTCTCAATATCAGGCATAACTGTTTGAAGTTTCTAACAAGTGGAAAAGTAAAGGATCTTTACGATGTTGATGAATCTAGTATTTTGTTCAAATTCTCAGATAGGGTGTCTGCTTTTGATGTAAAGTTTAAACAAGATATTCCGCGAAAGGGGGAAATCCTTTGTAAATTTGCAGAATTTTGGTTTAATGAATTATCAGTACCAAATCATTTCATCAAACGAGAATCAGATACAGAAATTATTGTCAAAAAATTAAAAATGCTACCAATCGAATGCGTGGTTCGAGGCTATTTTTATGGCAGTCTAGTTAGCAGATGGAAAAAAGGTGAGGTCACAGTACCTGAAGGCACTGATACAACTCTAGCTGCAAAACTTCCAGAGCCAATATTTGATCCTACGACAAAATCAGAACATGACATTCCAATAAACAAAGCAAAAGCATTAGAGATGAAACTAGTTTCTGAAGAACAATATGCCTGGTTAGAAAAGACTTCAATTGATATTTACAAAAAGATGGCACAAATTGCAGATGATGTTGGTTTTATTCTGGCTGATTTGAAATTAGAATTTGGATTGTTAGATGGTAAAATTACCTTGGGTGATTCTATTGGTCCTGATGAATATCGTTTGTGGCCTAAAGACTCCTTTGAGGTTGGAAAAATACAAGAAGCATATGACAAACAACTCTTACGTGATTGGTTAACTGCAAATGGATATCAAAAACAGTTTGATGATGACCGTGATGCGGGAGAAGAACCAGTTGCTCCAGAAATACCTGAAGAGATTATCTCAAAGATGACAGAACGTTATGTTACTGCATATGAGAAATTAACTGGCCATTCATTGTAGATACATTGTCAACATAGTGTTGACTAGAATCTAACATTAAACTCGAATATTATTTTTGAGCCTTTCCAAAATTTTGCCCTGTAAGGTGATTTGACAACATCTTTTCCAGGATCTGCCTTTTTTGATATTTTTTCAAATTTCTAAAACCGCTACAAT
>DAOWGL010000089.1 GCA_030637455.1 Candidatus Nitrosopumilus sp.
CGCAGAAAAAGAATTTACCAGAAAATTTATTGGTGTTCCTGATCCTCAACCAATCTTTGATACTCTCTTAGAAATTAGAGATAAAACAAAAATCCATGTTGAAATTACTGACTTGATTGTTCCCAAAGTAGGAGATGATTTAGAGCATGCAAAAAAACTTTCAAAATTTGTTTATGATGAATTTGGACCTGAAATGCCAATTCACTTTTTGAGATTTCATCCTGATTACAAAATGATGGATTACCCTAGTACTCCTGTTGAGACTTTGGAAAAACATTATCAAGTTGCAAAAGATGTTGGTTTAAAGTATGTGTACCTAGGAAATGTTCCTGGACACAAATGGGAGCACACGTATTGTTCTGAATGCAACAAAATAGTTGTAAATCGTTATGGGTTTAGTATTAGAGAATGGCACCTTGATAAGAACAATTGTTGTGAGTTTTGTGGAAATCGTATCCCGATAGAGGGTAACTTGCAGGAAGGATACAAACAAGATCGCTTTCAGTTTGTTTCTTGATAGATTTTAAAATCAAAAAAAAAAATTACTGTACTTTAACAGGTTTTTTCTTTGGAACTGATGTTGGTTTACTCTTTGGAAGAGTTACATCTAAAACTCCATCAGTAAGTTTTGCTTTCACTTTTCCAGGAATTACTTTTTCAGACAATGGTATGGTCTGATAGTATGACATACTATGTCTCTCCTTTCTCAAGTAGTTTTTCTTTTTTTCCTCTTCCTTATGTTCGCCAGTAACTTCAATTGAACTGTCTGTCACATTGAGATTGATTTCATTTTTCTTCAATCCAGGCATATTCATTTTCATTCGAAACTGCTTCCCTTCATCAATTACATCACATCCACTTTGAGATAATTTTGGAAATGACGAAAGATCTATTCTTGGAAAAGAAGAAAATGATTTTTCTAAATCGTTCCTAAAATTCTCAAAAACCCTGTCAAATTTAGAAAAACTTGACTTTGCTTGTGTTGATGATTTTTTTACAGGTTTTTTTGCCATGCTGAGAAAACGTCACAGGGTATTTCAAAGATTTTCCTAATTCTCAGAAATGAGATTGTTAGACTTGTTTATCTACAAATATTGCAATGCATAATCGTGGTAGGGGACAATTTTTGTCATTGTGGCTCTTGTGGGCATGAAAAAATTAACGAATGTTATACCAAACAATGTGCTTGCTGTTTAACTGATCATCAAGGCCCATTTGATAAGAATAGATAATCAAATACCTTTGTTCAAGAAATATCAAAAATGATCTTGTTTTCAGATTTGAGAAAGAGCCATGCTAATTAATAACAAATAATTCCAAAAATCTAATTTTTTCTTTTTTCATTTCAACTAGATGATGTCAAATTTGCCGTTTTCTTTGGCTTTGTAAATCACATCTGGTTTTCTAAGAAATATTCCTGATTCTAATACTCCTGGAATTTGTTTAATTTGTTGAGATAATGCTTTGGGATTCTTTATTGTTCCAAAATTACAATCTAAAATTATGTTTCCGTTTTCTGTAAAGAATGGATATCCTCTGTCAAGTGAACGAATTTGTGCTTCTCCTCCTAATTTTTTAATTGATTTTGTTGCAGAGTTTCTAGCTAGTGGGTGAATCTCTACTGGAACAGTTCTTGTAAAATTCTTTACAAACTTTGTCTTATCTGCCATCACTACGACTTTTTTTGCAAGACTAAACAAAATATTCTCTCTAAGTAATGCACCGCCACCTCCTTTGATTACATATTTTTGTGAATCAATTTGGTCTGCGCCATCAAACACAACATCGATATGCTCTACTTGATCAGCTTCTACTAGTGGAATGCCACCTTTTTCAGCAATTAATTTGATCTGTAATGATGTTGGAACTCCTCGTATGTTGTAGTTTTTTAGTTTGATTAATTTTGAAAGCGATTTTACAAGTGAAGTAACTGCTCTTCCACTCCCTAATCCAATAACATAATCATCTTTAACGAATTTTAATGCATCACTTGATAATGCCTTTATGGCATCATCATAAGTCAACTATTCTACCTCTGCTTGATCCAGTTTTGATAATACTCTCATAATGTCACCTTTGATTTTATCCAAATCATCTGCATCATCATCAAAGTCATCATCTAATGTAACTGGTTTTGATTTAATTGGCTCTGGAAGTGCTTTGTGCTCTGTAATTTTTGCAACTTCTCTGTTCAAGTCTGGTTTAGTTTCAAGGTTGATCTCTGGTTTTGGTGCTACTGATTGAATAATCTCCATTTTATCTTCAACTTTTGGTTTTGGATGGATAATTTCTTGAACGATTTCATCTTTTGGTTTGATTACTTCAGTTGGAATAACTCTTGGCTGAGGCATTGGTTTTACAACTTGCTTAGATTCGTTTTCAAATAGAGGGAATTTTGGTTCGCCTCTTGAAATGTTTGTTAGTGTTGTTAATTCAAATGATTGTCTTGATTTTGTTGGAGGAATTACAATAGGATCCATTTTATTTTCTTTTGGTTTGTCAAAGTTGAATACATTGGAAATTTTTTGTTTTGTTTCTTGTTTTACTTCAGGAACTTTTACCTTTGGTGTTTCAACCTTAGTACTTACCATCTTTGATGACAATTCATACAATCTGTCATCTAGTTTGGATAATTTTTGATCCATTAATGTGATTAAACCATCTCCTACTGGACCCAAGTCTGGATGATGACTTGCTTGCTCAAGTTTTTCTAGTTTAGCTAAAACAACTCCTAATTGATGTTGATACTTTAGTAACAATTTGTCTTTTTGAATTTTAGAAAATTCTGATTCTGCTTGATATAATCTTGAAATAGTTTTAGTTAGAATATCTTTTTCAATTTTTAATGAACTGATTTGACTTTTGATGTGAGAACTGGCGCCAAGACTAAGTAATTGATTTTTGTCTCTTGGCATTTTACGTACAGCAGCGGCTGCAGCAACACCTGCTAATGAACTAAGAATTAGAACAATTTCTTGCATCTAAGTATACCATTTAATCCAGGAATACTTTCTGCGTTTAGCCTCTGGGAATCCACAACTTGCACATTGATGATGACGTTTGTGAAGTGAGTTCTTACCACATCTTCTACATCTGATGTGAACTTTCTTCTTTGTAAAACCACCCATAGAAGTTGTGCCTTTAGTCATTGTAAATCACCTAACGTTGTGCTGGTGGGGGAGAAATCATTACTACATTATCTCCTCTTACCACAATGCTTCCGAGGCTTTTAGAATCGCCTTCAGCAGGAATTTCCTCTGAAGAATCGAGTAGCAGGTTCATGTGTTGGTCAAAACCTAGAAGAGTACCTCTAATGGTCTTGCTTCCTTTGAGTTTTATCAATACAACTTGATTGATACTCTCATCCAATACTTTTACTGCCATATCAACGGACATCAATAATCACTTATTGACATGGATATCGAGGCGTTATATTAAATTTCCATTGGTGAAACTATAAGCTATGCCCAGTAAGGCAAGTTTGACACTTTTTTCCAAGATTTTTGATGATTTCAGCTAAAATTGCTTGTCCGTCTTTCTTTGTAGCTCTTCTTGGATCGCCCCAAATCCCATTTTTGGTAGCTTTGGGAAATGATTGATTTGCTAGTTTTCCAAGTTTAATGATTTCTTGTTTTGTCATTCCATCTGTGTCTAGCCCTTTCTTTGCCAAGTTCATTTTGACATTTTTTGAAATTGCCAACATCAGTGATGTTTCAACAAATCCTGCGTGATCAAAATCTCTTTCCATAAAATGCCAGTAAGAGAGTGGGAATACTTTTAGTTTATTTTTTGAGATTTTCTTTAGTTTGACATCTAGATTCTTTATTGGTTTTAGATTTCCATGATGACCATTAATTATGAAAACTGTTTTGATGTTATTTGATAATAGTGATGTGCACAAATCAGTTAGAATGGTTCGTAGAGTTGATTCTCTTATACTCAAATTAAAAAATGGTGCATGTTCATATGAAACTCCATAGTTTAGTGTAGGTAGTAATAGATATCCATATTTTTCTGAGATCTTTTTTGCAACTTCAGTTACAATATCTGAATCAGTTGATACTGGTAAATGTGGTCCATGTTGTTCAATTGAGCCTACTGGAATAACTGCTATTTGTTTTTTCTTTGATATTGATTTTCTTAAATTAGGATCAAATTGTATTTTGATATCTACCATTTAATTCACTTTGATTTGATGTGAACCTTTCTCCAGCGAACTTCAAGCTTGTTTTCTAAATGCATTTTCATTGCTTTTAGCAAAGTATCTGCTTCTAATTTTTGTCCTTTTGATCTCATTTCTTCTAATGTATCATTTGGATTAACTTTGAAAGAGTCTTGAAATATTATTGGTCCTTGGTCCAAGTTCTCCGTTACATAGTGGGATGTAACACCTACAATCTTTGTACCTCTTTCAAAAGCTTGTGCATATGCTGAA
>DAOWGL010000080.1 GCA_030637455.1 Candidatus Nitrosopumilus sp.
GCACCAGAATAATTATTTAAAAAAAACTTAGAATCGATGACTAATTGATGCTCCCTCAAACCTGCAAATCCGCCTAGTTTGAGATCGTCTCTATGTAATATTTGGGTCATTAAGAGGCCTTCCCAAGAACTAGCAATAGAATAGCAAATCTCAAAGATCGGCTATTTTTGAGGTTAATTTTCCTTTGATTTTGTGTTTTATAACTATACATTGTATAGTTAGTATACTAAAGGCTATATTAACAGAGTAGTGAATTAGCTGATATCAACTTACCATATGGTAAGTTACTAATTTTCATTAACTATAATAAAGTAAGTATAAATATGATTAATCTAAAAATAAAACATGACAACAGAGGAACCAAAAAGCATGATGGAGTGTTCTTCAACAGACATGATGAAGTGTTGTCCAGTTGACAATACGTTTAAAATTATTGGGAAAAAATTTACCATTCACATTATTCGTAACATGTCCATAATGGGACATACAAGATTCAATCAATTATTAGATAACATTGAGGATTCAAACCCAAAAACATTATCAGCAAGACTAAAAGAAATGGAACAAGCAGATCTTATTTCACGTAAAGTGTATGATGAGATTCCAATTAAAATTGAATACAAATTAACAAAAAAAGGAAAAGATTTAGAAGGAATAATTATGCAAATGGCAGCTTTTTCAATGAAACATTATGCAAAAGAAGTATTCAAAGATAGTAAACCACGTAAATTAAAACAAGTATTCAAAAAACCAATGATTACTTTAAATTAATTTCTAGATCTAGTTCTAAGCTTTGCATGACAACATGGACATCTTATCTCAATAGTTTTTACAAACAAAGAACAGTTGGTGCATCTTTTGTAACCTGAAGAATATTTTAATCCATTAGCAATTTTTTCTCCAGTGTATCGTACACAGATTCCTTTGCAAACTTGTCCCATGATACTACTAGAATTACATGCAAGTTAAGTTGAGTAGTTACCAAATGGAAAGTTGATTTCCATTATTTCACTTTCTACTATAAATATACTATTGGTATCTACTTACTTTAGGTAAGTTAGATGAGAATGACAATAAAGAACAACACTAGGACAGAAACTTTCAAGTATGTTCTAGAAAATTGTACTCCTACGCCCCCAAGCAATGTCATACTCACTCTAACCTTACTCCAAAGACCAGGAGGTGAAATGTATGGAATGTAACGGACCACAATGCTCAACTTCAGGCACGAATTCAAACAGTTGTGAATCTGACTCTTGCTGTGATGGAGGCTGTGAATGCCCCTCCTGCTCAGGTCAAGATATGCTAAAATTTGCTGAAATCATGTGGCATAAAGCTGCAATGGCTGCAATGTTTGAAGTTAAAAAAGATAGAATAAAATCAAGACTAGAAAAGTCATTTGGACCAACACTCGACAAGGGTGCTGATGCAATAGTTGATGCAATATCAAATAAAATTAGAAACGCAGTTCAAAGTTCAAAAACTGAACAAGAACTACACAACAAGTTGTCTTCAATTTTAACTGAAGCAACAAACTAGAATTTTTTCAAAAACTAGTTTTTTTTATTTTTAATTTAAGAAAATTTTGTGTATGCTTTCTTTTGTGATGTTTAGTTTGTAGATATCGTCATTTTTTAACACAAAAATTCTATCATGCATCAAAAATAAATCAATCATGTTAGTAATATCTGAGTTCATCAGATCACTTGCCTTGTATGGACAAAACATCAAGCCAGGTAACCTTGCAACATCATAGCTTTGCTCAAGCTTCATTGCATGAGAAAATGAATTGTTTGCAACATCAGTAATTACAAAATCAACACAGCACAGGGGTTGTTTTTTTGATTCTTTTGCAATGTTTTGCATTACTCTACCACAATATTTTGAGCCGTCAGTTCCATGAGGGTTGTACGGCTTTACAGTACCATTAAACCAATCAAGTTTTGATAGAACTTTTTCTGAATGATGTTTTGGAGGAGCAGCAAATGACTTGAACCATTCTGTATTGCTAGTCATTCTATCAAGGGACTTTAGAAAGTTATTCATTGATTTCTCATCTGAATAAATCAGCAAGTCATGAACATGTGGAGCATCTGTTTTTTTCTCCAGCCACTGATCTACTGCGTCTTTAACAATTGAATTAATTGAAACACCCATCTGATCTGCCTTTTTTCCCAAATCAGAGTGTGTGGTATCATCAAACCCACGAACTAGAACATCCTTTGTCAATGATATCATTTATGCCTATGATTATATATATTATGATATCATGATAGCAAATAAAGTAATCTTAATATAATGATATCATGATAGCATTATTATGAAAACACAGACTCAAACAATAGTAAACGGTGTAAATGTCTCTCAACTTTTTGAAACCATTGACAACATCAAGGAAAACACAGAGATTGCTAAATTTAATTTCCGTGCAACAAACAAGTGGATTGGTGGGACAGAGAATCATACTACAGTAGGAGATTTTTACGGTGCATGTCAAACTCAGAAAAGAGAAACTCCATACACATTCATCAAAGACGAACCCGAGATACTCTTAGGTAAAGACAAGGGTGCAAATCCAGTAGAATATCTACTTGCAGGACTAGCAGGATGTATTACAACTAGTCTAGTTGCTCATGCAGCAGCTAGAGGAGTTAAAATTAATTCTATAGAATCAACATTAGATGGAGACATTGATTTGCAAGGATTACTCCAAATTGACAAGTCTGTAAATCCAGGATATCAAGGAATCAACATCTCCTTTAAGATAGAATCAGATGCATCTGATGAAACATTGCAAGAACTAATTGAGCTTGCAAAGAACGTCTCACCTGTAGCCAATACAGTATCAAGACCAACTCCAATCAATGTGAGTTTGGCAAACTAGATGGATACAAAGATGAATTTGTTACAAACAATAAATACAGATGGAGTGTCATCCAAATAATGGATACACTTGATGCAATAGAACAACGTCGTTCTGTAAAGCACTATGATACCAATCACAAATTTACAGATGATGAAATAAATCAGCTAATGTCACTAGCTGTACTATCACCAACTTCATTTAACATCCAAAACTGGCGATTTGTTGTAATCAAAGATACTGAAACTAGAAAACAAATTCGTGCAGCAGCATGGGACCAAGCCCAAGTAACTGATGCATCATTATTCATTGTAATTTGTGCTGATTTGAAAGCATGGAAAGATAATCCTTCTCAATACTGGGTAAATGCACCAAAAGAAGCCCAGGACTTTCTAGTACCAGCCATGAGTCCATTTTACGAAGGTAAAGATGAATTACAGAGAGATGAGGCAATGAGATCTTGTGGAATTGCAGCTCAAACAATTATGCTTGCAGCAAAATCAATGGGGTATGATTCAAACCCAATGATAGGATTTGATCCGGACAAAGTTGCAGAGATTATCAAACTTCCAGAGAACCACGTGATATCGATGATGATGGCAGTAGGAAAGCAGACACAACCTGCAATGCCTCGCGGAGGACAGTTACCATTGGACAAAGTTGTTTTTACTGATAAATTCTCATGAAATCAATTGAATCATTAAACAAAAAAATTGCAAGCTGCAAGAAATGTCCAAGACTATCAAAATACATTAGAGATGTTGCAAAAAACAAGGTAAGGCGATTCAAAGAAGAAAAGTACTATGGGAAACCATTATCAGGATTCGGGGATGTAAATGCAAAACTGCTGATTGTCGGATTGGCACCAGCAGCTCATGGAGGAAACAGGACAGGTAGAATGTTTACTGGGGATTCATCAGGTGATTGGTTATTCAAGGTGATGCACAAACATGGATTTGCATCAATCCCAACTAGTCAAACTGTAGATGATGGATTAGTATTAACAAATGCATACATCACAGCAGCAGTTAGATGCGCGCCACCACAAAACAAACCAACAAGAGAAGAGATGGAAACATGTTTTGAATATTTAGAGCAGGAAAAAATAATTCTAAAAAACATCACAGTGATTTTGTGTCTTGGAAAAATCGCATATGATGCAACATGCAAACTATACAAAGTGAAACCAGAAAAGTTTGGTCATAACAAATTATTTTCCTATGATAATTTCAAAATTCTAACATCTTACCACCCATCAAAACAAAATACCCAGACAGGTAGACTAGTCTGGACTCAATGGTCTGCAGTATTTGCAAAAGCTAAAAAATTAACAAAATAGAAGACAGAAGTTTTCCACGGGTATCCTTTACGATGCCAAGCAGTAGGCGTTGACATGTAACACGACAATAGGATATTGTGCTTGAATATCCCAATATTCTGCCTTCACTAACAATAGGCGATAATGAATAATAAAGCGGATCAATAAAATTATGTAAATTTGTTTATTTTCTATTATTATTCTAAATAGATTTTAAGAAATCTACAAGAACTCTTTAAATTTCATTTTTCCATATTATAGTTGACGAGGACTATCATACCTGCTGAAATTCAGAGAAGGGACTTTGAGGAAGTGGACAGATAGGAATAGGAGAACACGAAAAGGGTAGAAGTATCCAAAATTCGTCTAGTTTTCCGCTATACCTCGTTTCTTATTTCGTTTTCAAAAATTATTTTAAATTTACACAAATGGATATACAAATTGTATTCCATCAAAGATTGCATTTTTCAATGAATTGGCTAGATTTACAATTACATTCATCTGTTCTCGAATTATCATGTCTTTGTTATCTAGTTCATCCTCCAAGGCAGTAATTCTTTTCTCCAAGGAATAGATTCTATCAACTTCATATTGTGAATTTTTTAGAAATTCATTAGAAGTGTTGGTTTTTACCGGAGTTTCTACCAGAATTGTTTCTAGTTTTTCAGATAATATTTCTGCTCTATTCTCCCCCACATATGTCCATAAAGGATCATTGTACAAGGTAATACAACTTTGTACCATCTGAGCATTTTTCTGAATCCTAAAGTTAACCTCATCAAGGAATTTGTATTGTGAATGCCAATCTTCACATTTTTGCAAATTTTGTAGTCTTATTTTCATCTCGTCTTGATGTTCAAACGTTAGTGCAGTTTCTGCATATTTTTTTTTTATTTCAGATGAGCATTCTCTTTTTTGTACAGTCTTTGATGCATCAGTTAAGGAATCATCCTCAGAAATTTTATCTTCACATTCACTAATTTCGGCTCTAATTTTTTCTTCGCCCTCATCTAAATGGATATTTTGGGCAAAAGCCGGTATTATTGATACAGTAAACAAAAATATCATCAATATAGACAGTTTTCTCATTAATTGGATCAGAAAGGGCTTTGCATATAACCAGCACGTAGAATTCATCAGTGTGATCTAAATACTAAATTCATATTATCATATTCAGTTGGAGCTCTCACCAAACAACTAATCGTTGATGGTCTTAAGTTCCAATTTTTCAAAATCAGTAACCTTAATTGTAAAAACAAAAACAACCAAGCAAATACAATGAATATCAAGATTGGTTGTACAGGATGGAGCTATCAAGGATGGTCAGGTACATTTTATCCTAAAAATCTAAAGAGTTCTGAATGGCTAAAATATTATTCTCAACTTTTTGAGATTACAGAGATAAACTCTACATTTTATAGAATTCCTGCACAAGAAATAGTTCGACGATGGAATGCAGATACCCCAAGACATTTCAGATTTACAGCAAAATTTCCATCAATTATTACGCATGAAAAGAGACTAGACAGAGTAAATTCAGAGGTTTTTTCATTTTTGGCATCACTTTCTCCAATTCATGAAAAAATTTCAGCACTAGTTTTGCAGCTACCACCCTCATTATCATTTGATGAGGCAAAACCAAGACTGGAAGAACTGTTTGAATTGCTTCC
>DAOWGL010000160.1 GCA_030637455.1 Candidatus Nitrosopumilus sp.
ACTAAATCACACTGGATGGTCTGGAACCGCAGGACGATTAAATGATGATACCACATGTTCAATAACAGGCATCATCGAGATTGGTCTGACTGCTACAAAAACAGACGTTAACTCAATTTATGCTATTGTAACAACAGGAATTATAGGATTGACACCAGGATCATCAGCATTGATATACTTTCAGTTGACTAATGGTACACTTACATCATTAGACTCAGGTGATCAAACTACAGTCAACATATTTGCAGGTAAAGCAGGCGCACCACAAAGTGTAACCGTAACAGGAATATCAACTACAGGATAATCATATTTTTTAATTATCCTAGTTCTCCATTTTTCTTATAAAATTTTAGTCAATTGTATGTATTGTAATGTTTCATACTGTTCAATATAACTAAAAAATCAAAAACTAAAGCATAATGGGTAAAAAGAAAGAGGAGCAAGGATTAGAAACATTTCTTAAAAGTGAATTTTTAAGCGAATTAAACAATGAAACCCCAAAAGGTTCAAAATTATTAGAAAAATATCCCCTAAAACCACCATTCAGTTATGCAAATATTATTCAAAATCAAGACACAGGGAGTGTTTCATATCAAGTAGATGAAAGCAAATTAAATCCATCTGAACAAATGGTATACAATCAACTTTATCAATTAATTGAAGAAAACCTAGATTCTCCAGAAAATATAGAGAAAGATTTTGGATTCATTTCATTTGTCAATAAAATTCTAAAAGAAAATGAAAAACTGTTTAACGAACAACCTCTTGCAAGTATAGAAAAAGTAAAGTATTATCTAGAAAGAAACATTGACGGATTTGGAAATATCGATCCTCTAATGAATGATCCAAACATAGAGGATGTGAGTTGTAGTGGAATAAAAACACCAATCTACATATGGCATAGGAAATACGACAGTATTCCATGTAATGTTACATTTGAAGATAAAGAATTGAATTCATTTGTATCTAGAATTGTGTTTAGAGCAGGAAAGCACATAAGTTCAGCATATCCAATTTCAGATTTAGCATTACAAGGTAACCACAGGATTTCAGTATTATATCAAAAAGAAATTACACCAAAAGGAACTAGTTTTACAATAAGAAAATTCAAAGAAGATCCTTATTCTGTAGTTGATTTAATTTCATTTGGTACAATTAGTGTTGAAATTGCAGCTTATCTATGGATGTTAATGGAGGCAAAAATGTCCATCATGGTTATTGGTTCGACTGGAAGTGGAAAGACCACCATCCTAAATGCAATCACAGGTCTAGTAAACCCAGATTTCAAGATTTTCTCTGTAGAAGATGTAGCAGAAATTAATATCAAGCATGAAAATTGGTTTAGTTTAGTTTCAAGAGTAGGTTTTGGAAGTAAAGGGGAAGGGGAAATTGGATTATATGATTTAATTAAATCAGGAGTAAGACATAGACCAGACTATATCGTAGTAGGAGAAATTAGAGGTTCAGAGGCCTATGTGATGTTCCAAGCAATGGCTACAGGCCACGGAGGATTGTGTACGATGCACGCAGATAGTTTAGAATCAGCAACAAAAAGATTGCAACAAAAACCAATGGATATTCCAGCATCATATATGGCATTAATGAATTGTGCAATAGTTATCAGAAGGGTAAAAGGCATGGATGGTAAAAGTACTAGAAGAGCAATCTCAGTTCAAGAAATAAAAACATCAGATTCGTATCACAATGCTTTCAAATGGAATCCAAAAGCAGATTATTTTGAACCACAATTAGGAGATAGTGAAATGTTAGATAGAATTTCACAACAAACAGGACTCAGTCAAGACGAAATTCTAGAAGAATATGAAAAGAGAAAAATTGTTTTAAAATGGCTGGTAGACAGAGGAGTCAGAAGCTATAGTAAAGTGGAAGAGTATGTTGGAAAATACTATAGAGACCCTGAATCATTAATGAAAAAAATAGAGTATGGTACGTAAATATGTCATTTATTAAAAAATATGAAGAAGATGATAAAAAGAAAAAATTAAATAAAAAAATTGATCCAGAGTTACCTTTCTTTATTACCATTGTAACATTGTTAGCCACAAGTGGGTTTGGCCCATATACGATTTTTCTAAAAATTAAGAATTTAGATTTATTACCAAACGTTAGACTAGAATCATTAAAAATTTTAAAAAGAATCGACATTTTGGGTCAAGACCCATTAGTAGTAATGTCTGAAAGTA